>CAZQYL010000091.1:0-9055 GCA_964597425.1 uncultured Ignavibacteriales bacterium
TTCAGCTTCTCTAAATTCTGCTTAGCCAGCTCATTTCCCGGATCAATTTCAAGCGCTTTGCGGTAACTATCCTTAGCCTTTGGAATATCATTCATCCTTTCATAACAGGTACCAATATTATTATAAGCGGAAGAGAACTTCACATCAGTTTTTGCCGCTACGAGGAAATTATCAATCGCCTCTTTGTACTTTTCCTGGTCCATATAACACATACCAATATTATTGTAATACCCTGCGGCTTTATCCGGCATCAATTTTATCAACTGGTTCAGTTCTTCTATAGCTTTAGTGAAATTCTTAGCCTGGTAGTTCTTGTATGATGATTCCTCGAGTATCCTCACCCGCTCCATTTTTTCATCTTTAATGATAGGCGGCATTTTCTGATTCTGCCCCAGGCTATCGGTCATTATCTGCTGCTGCAAAGGCATTGCTTTTAATTCAGCAAGCATTTGTGCTGCATTCTGGTAATTGGGCGCGAAAGTTGAGAGTTTTTCAAGCCACTTCAGCGCATTAGGTATATCGCCCTTCCTGTTATACATCTGCGCAAAAGTATATTGCGGCTCAGGCGAAAGTGTATCAAGCCAGTATGCTTTATCTATGTAGTAGTAAGCGGAATCAAAATTACCCTTCACCATAAATATTTTACCAATGTTGTTATGCCCTATCAGTGATTCCTTTCGAAGATCAATCGCCTTTCTGTAATATACTTCCGCAACATCAAAATTCCCTTTGTTAGCGTAAATATTTCCTATATTAATATAAGTCACAACTCCCGGCCTGCCTTCGGCAGTCATAAACAGAATATCATTGGTTTTCCATTCAGCGTTCCTGGTAAAAGTCATATAAACAAATATTATCAGTACAGCTGCGCTTAAACCCATCACAATATTATATGATTTTTTTGTGAAGTACTTAAACAACACTGCCGCTGCAATTATGCTTACGAACATAGAAGGTATGTAAAGGAACCTGTCAGCCATAAAATTCATAGTTGGTACAATATTCATAACCGGAAGCAGTGTTACAAAGAAGATCAATATTGCGTATGCAATGTACGGAGATCTTTTTATGAAGAAAACCGCTGCGCCGCCAATTGCCAGTATGAATCCAATTGCGTATAACGCCCTGAATTCAGTTATGCTCGAAATATCCGGCATGTAACCGCTGTAATGATAAAGCATTCCGTACGGGGCAATGGATAGCCTGAAATAAAGCGGAACAGTTTGCAGCATAGTAAAAATTGTGGTGGCTGTATCCTTATCAAAGAAATAATAGTAAGTCATCCTGGGTACAACAGTACGCAATGCGTACCACCTGAGGAGCATAAATAATCCTGATATTACAATAAGCGAACCGTAAATTACATATCTTTTCTTCAGCAGCTCTTTAAATTCGCTTCTGTTGATTATCATATCATACAATATGATAACAGCAGGCAGGGTTATTGCCATTTCCTTGGAAAACAGCGAGAAGAGATAAAAGAAAAGTGTTAATACAAGATTCTTATTTGAAGGCTCTTTGCTGTACTTTAAGTAATAAATAAATGCGGCAAAAAAGAATGTACATGCCAGCCCGTCCGTTCGGCCGCTTACCCACGCAACTACTTCGGTGTGAATTGGATGCACCGCGAATATAAGTGCCGCGATTAGTATAATGTAATCTTTGTAGGGTGATTTGAATTTTTCGAACATCAGCAATAGCAGCGCGTAAAAAAGCAGCACATTTATAATGTGCATTATTACGTTGGTTAAATGGTAGCCAAAGGGGTTGAACTCCCATATCGCATAATCAATTGCATAAGTCGATGATACCACCGGCCTGTAATAAGCGCCAATTACTTTATGAAAACCCATTTCTCCCGTGAAGAATTTCGGAATGTTGGATAGCTCCATTATGGTAGGGTCTGCCTGTACAACAGATTCATCATCAAATACAAAATCATTGTACAATGAATTAGCGTATACTGCAAAAGTAATTACCGCAAGGATAATATACACAATATTTTTTTTGAGAAGAGGTGTTTCTTCTTTTTTTACAGGTTGTTTCTTTGCCATTTAAATAAATGCATTCAAAAAGTTAATAAGTCTCTACAGCTTCGCGCCAACCACCAATGTAGATTTAATAGTTTCAACTACTCCGTTCTGGTCATTAAGCGCTTCAAGAAATATGATATAAATGCCAAGCCTTAGTTTCCTGTTCTCATCATCCAGTCCGTTGTAAACTATCTGTCCTTCAGGTCCCGATGCCTGGTTATTGAGTATCGTTTTTATCAGTCTGCCCTTTACATCATAAATTTTCATTCTTACCTGTGAAACCGCATTCTTAAGCTTGTAGCTTATGATAGTAAAATCTTCATACCCATCACCATCGGGTGAAAAGGGGTTTGGCGAAACAGTAATTTCACCTGTGGTTATGTTCTGATTTGTGAATATGCTGTTCTTTAATCCTGGCGAGCCGCCATTAGGGTATGTACAACTGCTCCAGCTTTTACCATCGTTGCCGTTTAGCATTGGGTTTATCTTTTCCAGTGACCTGCCTGAGCCCGGAAGATTTGGATTATACCAGTTATCGCTGTAATAAACGCTGTCGATCATAGTTCTGAATACATCTGCAATTTTGACAAGGTCAGCATCGTTATTTAACCCAAGTGAACCTGCGATAAATACTTTTTGAGTGCTATCAGGAGTTCTTAAATATGGAAACGCGTTATAAATATTCGTATCAGCCGCAATAACTGCGTACATTCCGGGCTTAATGATAGCCGAACATGTATCAGCCATACTTGTAGAACCGCCTGTTTCCGATAGCAGCCAACCTACAATGTTAATATTTTGTGAAGTTGGATTGTACAGCTCAATATATTCGGGCTGCCCGCTTAGAGGTCCCGCCATAATTTCATTAACAATGAGGTCATTTCTCTGGTAATGCACTGCTGCGGAAATTGAATTAATAAGTGTTGGCGTTGACTTCTCGCATGCTATTGAGCTTGCCCAGTTGCTTGAATCATTAGATACACCGTTTATATCGATCCTTTCAAGTGATGAATTCACGCCGCCCCAATCTGGAAGGTAATCAACCCTGTCAGAAACAGCGCCGCTTATCTTATATACAATAACTGCATCACCTGTATTATTCAGCGAGGGCAGTGAAGAATTTATAATTACTTTCGATGAATCAATTGCAGGGTGATTTGTAAATATTGCCCCGCTTTGTGAAATAACTGCATAGCTCAGCGGATTCAGGAAATAATCGTTCGCTGTAATTATTACCTGAGTAAGGCTGTTATCGGATACTTTCCAGTTCTTTAAATTAACTACTGAATCTGAATTATTATATATCTCAATCCACTCGCATTCACCAGTCGGTTCATCATACATAATTTCATTTATGATTACTCTTCCTGCTGTTGAGCCGCCTGCCACTTCAATTGATGCCACATATTTATTATTGCTCGTATCTTCATCCGCTCCGTAATTCACAACAGCAATATACTGGCGCAAACCTGCGCTGTCGAGAATCTGTGAGTATATTACGTTAATTGAATCACCAGCATTTAATACACCGGTGGAATTAACCGTTGTTTTCAGTTCATTTGGTGTAGCAATGCTATCCTTATTGTAATCATCGTAGAATGCTACTGAATATGATGGTGCGCTCAAGAGTCCCCTGTTCTTTACCTGCGCAATAATTCCAAGTGTATCTCCAATTGCAGGTATCGTTCGGCTGAAAGTTATCTTATTCAGCGCAAGATCGTTTGGCTTCGGGGTCAGACTGTTAAGTTTATTAGGCGTTGCCCCAACTGATGAGACACAAGTTCCCCAGTTAGTTTGCAGATTCGTTGGCCCGCTTACCGAAATTCTTTCAAGTGACTTATTGTTTGTACTGCCGCCCCATGAAGAAGTGAAAGTGATGCTGTCTATAACAATTCCTGTTGAATTGAACAACACCAGATTATCACCCGTATTATTCAATGCGCTCCATCCTGTTGACTGCAGATATATTCCCGGGTTATTCGGGTAGAAGCTTTTTACTGTGGCTGAATCTTCGCATACAACAACAAATCCGCCTGCGGGAATATTAACAGCCTGGGTGGTTATTGTATTAAGCGACGAAGTCGCATCTTTCCATTTCCAGTTGGCTAAATTTACAGGATTTGATGTTTTATTGTATATTTCAAACCACTCTTTCCCTGCATTTGAAGTAGGAGCATACATAATTTCATTTATTACCAGTGAATCAAATCCGCCTCCGGCAATAACTGTTACAGTGCCGGTTCTTTTGTTGTTGGTTGTATCTTCATCAGAAGTATAATTAACAACGGCAATAAACTGCCTTACGCCAAGTGAATCCATAACCCTGGAAGTATTGTAATTTATGGAATCACCTGCAATAAGCGGTGATGTTGAATTCACTGTGTTAATCAATTCATTGGGAGTTGGATTACCATCATCATTATAATCATCATAGAATGAAACACTGTAAGTGTTCGCAGGAAGCAATCCACGGTTTTTAACATTAGCTGTAATTTGCAGGTTTGTGCCTATGAGCGGATTATTGCTGCTGAATGAAAGAATGTTCAATGCCAGATCATTGTTCAGCGGTGAAAGGCTGTTCCTCTGGTTCGGCGATGCGCCAAGTGCTGCCACAGAAGTGCCCCAGTTAGTCTGCAGGTTAGTGGGTGCAACCGAGCTTATTCTTTCCATTGACCTGTTCCCGGAACCGCCGCCCCAGGTATTGGTAAACTGAATTGAATCAACCACAACATTTGATGCGTTGAAAATTACTAAATTTTCAGTTCCTGTGTTATTTAGTGAGCTCCACCCGTTTGTTGGCTGAAGCAGTATTCCTGTGAATCCCGGAAATGCCGTTCTGAAAGCTGCAGTATCCTGGCATATAACGGCATAGCCGTTTGCAGGCAGATCAATATTCTGTGTGGTGAAAGTTCTGAGGGTAGCTGTAGCATCTTTCCACTTCCAGTTTGCCATGTTAAAGGGTGCGGCTGTGTTGTTATATAGCTCAAACCATTCATTGGCAGCGGGAGTCGGCGCGTACATAATTTCATTCAATGCCACATCACCCGGGTTCTGGGCTTGTGCTAAGTTACATAAAATCAATAAAAGCCCAAAAACCTGCAGGAATTTAAATTTCATATTATTGCTAAAAATGTTAAAATATATTTGTAAATTTACAGAAATAAATGCTGTATTACAACGAAAATTAAACTAATGAGAAATATCAAGATCAGCCTGTTTATATTAGCAGTTCTGCTGCTGCACGGATGTGCGAACATACACACTACACCTGATGGCGCAGTTGTGGCTTTTATTATTGCCGCTGAGCAGCGCGATATGACCAAGGCGTGGAATATTTTGAGTCCGGAGCTGCAGGCATACTATAACGGGCAGGGAGAAAAGATGCGCAAATCAGGCAGAGGTGCGCTTGAAAATGAAATAGCAAAGATCACAAAATTCAGAATTGTTAAAAAAGATTACCGGCTTGAGAAGGACAGTACCGATAATTCTGTAATAAACATTATAACTATAGGCGGCCCTGTGCATAGGATTGAAACAGTCCAGGTCGAAGGCGATTATAAGATCAAAAACTCAGCTTCGCTTAAGAACCTGCTTGATGGAATATCTGCTGAGGTTAATAATAAAGAGGGATATTGATATAGTTTTAGAGAGTATAGACCATTATAAGGTAAATTGATTTTTGATATACAATTTCAGTTATAAAAAAAGCCGCATATGATCATATGCGGCTTTTAAAATTTTGTTTAATTACTAATTGTATTCATACCTGAAAGTATCCCATATAGGTGAAATGAGCCTGTAGTCGCCAAACCCGGTATTATCAACAAAAACAAATTGTTTATTATCATTGTAGTAATCCCATATTTCATATGGTTTTGAATCCATATCATACGGATGCCTTTCAATGTTGCTTGGCTCACCGAAAATTATATACACCATACCCATATCAGTACGCCAGCCGGGCGAATATACATTCCCGAAAAATTTATTGGCCGCGTTAACGCGTCTGTAATACTCCTGCATTACTTCATTTCGTTTTGTGTTTGGAGTCGGGTCTTTCTTCTTCCAGAAATCAAGGAATCGTTTCTGCTTTTCCTGCTCAGTCTTACCGTCACGTATGTAGTCCATTTCATCAGTTTTTGCTATGTACTGTATCTGCTCAGTAAGGATATCAATATCCTTCATCGGCAATGGGAAATCAATGGCTACATTATCAAAATATGAATCAGTAGTATAATTGTAATTGCTGCTTGCCGCTTTAATTTCAATGGTGTATTTGCCATACCCCAGTTCAGATGTCGGCACAGGCATAAAAACCTGGTTCTGGAAAGCCAGTCCGTTTGTTACATCAATGGTTTCATTCTTAACGTATACTTCCTTTTTCTCAGGGTCAAGTATCCTGCAGTTCACATCGATTTTTTCATCATCATTGTTCTTGTAGATATAATAGAACAAATAGAAAGTATCTATCGCAGCTACATTTCTGCCAACATCAGGCGTAATCGTTTTCTTCCCGTCATTTGATGAGAGTCGCGATACTATCATCACATCGCTTATGCTAAGGGGTGAAGAAGAATAATCTTCAACCTTTATCTTCTTTTCTTTTTCAGTTTTGTTCTTGGTGCCCTGTTCATATACCGATACATATACATCATATTCCCCGGGTGGAAGGAACATATTGCGCGTTAATATCTGCGAGTTCTGTGAGAGGTACTCCTGACCCGTTTCCTGTGTGCTGACCTCTTCTTTTGAAACATTGTTGTATATGATATTGCCTGATTTATCTTTTACATCAATATTCAGGTCAAACTTTGATACGAACGTATTTTTTAATGTTTTGGATTTTTTGAACTCCATGTTCTTCAGCGGAATTTCAACGTAAATATCCACACGCGAGCGTGTACCTTCGGTAGAATAAAAATTCAGGATATCTAAATTGAAAAGTTCCGGTTTAGGCAGGAATTCCTGTGATAACGAGGGGCTGAGATGTATACTGAGAAGAAGGACTCCTAGTATTGTTGTAAATAATTTTCTCATGATACTCTGTTTTTGAGTGAGATTGTTTAATTTCCCTTAAATTAATACATAAAAAAAGGAAATTCAAATGAAAAACCAGAAATTATTAATTCTATGAATATTAACAAAAAATCCGGTTTTCAGGTTCTGTTATTTACTTAGACAAATCCTTTAACAGATAGTGACGTTTCTTCAGTTTAAAACTTAATATATCTATAACCCTGGTACTGCAAATCTGTCAGCCTGGGATATGCCCCGACATAAATAACCGCTACGCCCGGAAGCAGGTCACTCTCAGTCCATTTGTTCATTTCCATTGTTACTATACACAGCTCAACACTTACGCCCTGCCCTATTAGTTTGGCAACCTGGTCTTTGTTTGGATTGGGCTCATTGCTGCCGGTAGCCTTTTTATACGCTTCATCATTCAGTAAGAATTTGCCGGCTGCGGAATGAACCACCACGCTTAATTTGTAATTTTCCTTAGGTACACCAATAAATTCATACCTGCTGAACTGCATCTCGGGATAAAGCAGACCGGCACCGATCCCTTTTTCCATATTATCAGTTGATACTTCCCAAACAACCTTAATATCGGTTGTATTGGATAGTTTATCAATAACTGTATGCTGTGCAAATACGTTTAATGAAAATAAAAAGAACAGAACCGGTAAAATACTCTTAGTAAACATAAATATGGAATTTAATTTGTTAATTATACTTTTTACACATTAAACCTGAAATACACTACATCGCCATCTTTCACTTCGTAATCTTTGCCTTCAACGCGCATAAGGCCCTTTTCCTTCACGGCATGCTCGCTGCCGTGTGTAATAAGATCACCATAGCTGATTATCTCAGCGCGGATGAAGCCATGCTCAAAATCGGTGTGAATGATACCCGCCGCCTGCGGCGCCTTTGTGCCCTGCACAAAGGTCCATGCGTGCACTTCCTTTTCGCCCGCGGTAAAGAATGTTTTAAATCCAAGCAAATGATAAGCTGTATGAATAAGCTTATCCAGTCCCGGCTCTTCAATGCCAAGCTCTTTTAAGAACTCCGCTTTTTCATCAGCTTCAAGCTGTGAGAGCTCCGACTCAATTTCAACTGAGAGCACTATTGCTTCTTCGCCTTCTTTTTCTGCAATTTCCTGTACAATCTTTGAGTACTCATTGCCGTTAATGTTCTTATCATCAACATTGGCAACATACAACACATGCTTATCTGTTAATAGATTTAATTCATGCAAATGTTTGTAATCATCAGGGGCGTGAGTTTTTTTGTATTCATTGATGTAGTACTTAGCAAGCCTGCCTGATTCGAGTTGTTTTTTCAATTCCTGGTAACTTGCGTATTCATCCTTAACTTTTTTATCGCCGGTCTTCAGTCCCTTTTCGGTTTTCTGAATTTTCGCTTCGATGGTCTCGATGTCCTTAAGTATCAGCTCGGTCTCAATTATTTCAATATCAGCTTTGGGGTCAACCTTGTTGTTCACATGGATAACGTTCTCATTTTCAAAGCAGCGCACAATGTGCACAATTGCATCAACCTCGCGGATGTGTGAAAGGAACTTATTGCCAAGCCCCTCGCCTTTTGATGCGCCGGCAACGAGTCCCGCAATATCAACGAACTCAATTACCGTTTTAACAATTTTTTTGGAGTTGTAAAGCTTAACAAGCTCATCAACGCGTTTATCGGGAATTGTTACAATTCCCAAATTCGGTTCGATTGTGCAGAACGGGTAATTGGCAGCTTCTGCCTGCTGGGATGAAGTTAAGCAATTGAACAGGGTTGATTTACCTACATTTGGTAATCCTACAATACCGCATTTTAAGCCCATAATATCCTTCAGTTTTTATTCCCTTTGAAACGGGAATCTTTATTTTTAATTGAATTTATGTTTAAACTCATCCCCAAATTCAAATTGCATATTCTCCCCTCTCCTTTGGAGAGGGGTAAAATCGCACTTTAGTGCGATTCGGGGTGAGGTCGTTTGTTTAAAAAATTAT
>CAZQYL010000092.1:0-9051 GCA_964597425.1 uncultured Ignavibacteriales bacterium
GATTCACTAAACCAAATTAGTGATAATAATATTCGCAGCGCTCAGCTGAATGAATTTATGAATAAAGGCAAATTCATTCCCTCTCTTAAAATAATATGCAGTTCATTTGCCGATAGGGACGCGAAGTATTATTATGTGCAGGAATTGTTTCGAATTGAAAGTATCGATTCTGATACGATGATAATCAGATCCACAAAGACACTTTATAAAGACACTCAAAAGAACATTATTGATGCTAAAGATTCCAAAAGCGGCGTTAGGGATGATATCGTATCCCCGACAGAAAAGTATAGTTCTTACCTTTTAATTTTAATTCCTGTTCTTGCATTGATCGCAATAGTTTCAATTGTCCTCATCAGGAAAATGAAGAAATAAAATGCAGACATATTTTACAGCTTTGTTGTTAACAATTGCTGTTGAATCAGTTGTATATTATCTTTTCATTCGTAATAAACCCGCTAAATTGCTCTTATACTCCTGTATTATCAATGGTTTAACGCACCCCTTAGCATTCTATTTCTATACTGAATATTCACTGACATATGATCTGAATAATAATTTCAATATATATTTCTTAATAATCGAAATTGTTGTATTTTTAGCTGAGATCATACCTCTTAAGATCTTGTTAAGGGTTAATCTGTATAAGGCAGTAATGATAGCTTTAACTGCGAATCTTTTAACGGCATTGCTGAGTTTTTTATTTTAACTAATTCAGGAAATGAGAAGAATAATATTACCTGTAACGCTTGGTGCAGCTCACGGTGTTTCTGATTGCTCCGCCGGATTGATATTAGGCAGCCTGACGAATTCCATATCTATTTATGGAGTTGGCTCAATGGTGTTATTATATAATGTACTGGCTTTTGGTGCGCAGCCTCTTGCAGGTCTATTGACTGATAAACTAAAGAACCCTAAACTTGCTGTGCTTACCGGACTATTTTTAATGGCAGCTGCAGTAATAATGTATTTCATGAATCCATTTATTGCAGTTTTATTTGCTGGTTTGGCATCAGCTGTATTTCATGTTGGCGGTGGAGCCTTGGCGTTATGTTCTACCCCGGATAGATCTTCCGGAGCAGGGTTGTTTTCAGCTCCCGGGGTTGCTGGACTTGCAATAGGCGGATACCTTGCTGTGAGCAATATTTTTCCTGCTGCTGTTATGATCACTTTGCTTTCTGCTCTTGCTGTATTTATTTTTGCGCTCAAAATTCCGGTATTGCCGTATAACGCTCCCCGGAGTGAGAATGAGTTTGAAAAACATGATTTTATCATGCTTGTGCTGCTGCTTGCAATTGCGCTTCGGTCAGCGGTTTGGAACATTTTTCAGCATGTTGAGCAGGGTGAAATTACCAATGTTATTCTTATATCGCTTTCTGCCGCAGGCGGTAAAATAATGGGCGGATATGCAGGTGATCTTATCGGGTGGAGAAGGTATTCCTTTTCCGCATTGATACTTGCAATTCCTTTGCTGATACTGGGTGAAACCAGCATATACTTCCTTTTGCCTGGAATTGCTTTGCTGCAATCTGTAACTCCCGTTATGGTTACAGCATTATATAAGAATATGAAAAAACTTCCTGCAACATCAGCCGGACTCTCATTCGGACTGGCAATAGCGGCCGGCGGATTGCCGTTTGTTCAGGGTGATTTCGCTGCAGAAGAATTTTCTTCACCACTTATAATTGGGGGAGTATTGATACTGACAGTAGTTTTAATTTACGTAAGTATTCAAAAGAAAGTAGCCAAAGTTAATGCTTGATAAACTTCTGAATTATAATAACATTTACCAGCAATGGATAAATAAGGGTTCCACAAAAGAAGCTGCCGTTGAATTATCAATTCAGCAGCTTGATGGACTTGAGGAAATTGCATTAAATGATGAAAGCTGGTATGAGCTGCTGGAAATTTCTGCCCGCGGCAGGAACTATGATGCGTGGCTGGCAATGGATTGGCCGGAAGGGTTTGATGAATTATTGCTTTGCGTTCCGCTCTGCAAACTGGTTAGCTGGGAGTGCAGTAAATGCACAGTTGGCAAACGACAGGAAAATAATTCATGTTCAATGGATTATTCACTCTTTGGTTATATTGGTGAATTGGTAAAGAATGGTTTACGAAAAGAACTGCTTGACCACATAAATAATTCAAGAAAGTTCCTTAAGAATGAAGGATTTAACTGGAATGTACATAAATGTGAACTTGAAGTAATTAATATCTGATGGAATACTTTTTCACATGTCCGTATTGCTGGAAAGAAATTTCATTTCTTATCGATACATCAGTAGAAAGCCAGAAATATGTTGAGGATTGTGAGATCTGCTGCAATCCGATTGAAGTAAGTTATGAAATAATTGATAATTCCGTTTCATTCTTTGAAGCGGTAAAATTACAATAATATATAATATGCAAAATGATAATGAATACAGCGAACCACGGGAAGTTTACAGCATAATTTCCACAAATTTTGAGCTTGCTGCAGGTAATATACTGTCTTTCGAAGAGATTCACAGAATTCTCACTGAAAGAATTCATGAGCTCCTTGAAAAGAATGTTGAAAAACTCATTTTCATTCTTTACAGAATTGATGTGGGACAGAAAAAGACTGATGAGATATTTAATAATCCATCAAAAGAAGAGATCGCATCCTTGCTCGCATCAGCAGTGATTGATAGACAGCTGGAAAAGGTGAAGACCAGAAGAAAATATAGCAGTAAGTAATTTCGTATATACAGTAAAATCAGGTACTTAAAAATTACTACACATTGTCACACTATGCCCTTTTAGAACATCTAATATAATATGATAGAAAATCCGTTTATCGAAAAAATTTCAACTGATGAAAAAGATGAGCAGTTGATAGATCTTGCCCTGGGAGGAAGCAAACAGGCGCTTGAAAAACTTATTTACCGCCACCAGGCATGGATATATAACATTGCTTTAAGAATGGTATTCTACCCTCAGGAAGCAGAGGATATCACCCAGGAAGTACTTATAAAGATCATTACAAAGCTTTCATCTTTCAGAAAAGAAAGCGCATTCAGAACGTGGGCTTACAGGATAGTTGTTAATCAAGTTCTGAATATGAAGAAATCCCTGGGTGAAAAAAAACACTCTGACAACTTTGATGAATACTGGAAGATAATTGAAAATGTTCCAGACGGAGAATTGCCATCACAGGAAAATTATAAAGTTGAAATGAATACGCTGGTTAACGAGGTGAAAGTGAGCTGTATGTCTGGTATGCTGTTATGCCTGGATAGGGAACAAAGACTTGTATTCATTCTCGGCGGCATATTCCAGGTTACCGATAAAATTGGGGCAGAAATTATGGATACAACCCGGGATAACTTCAGGCAGAAACTCTCGCGTGCACGCAAGCAGCTTTTCAATTTCATGCATAACAGGTGCGGACTAATTAATAGAAACAATCCCTGCAGCTGCGAAAAGAAGACCAAAGCTCTTATTGATAGCGGTTACGTCAATCCGGATAAACTTCTTTTCAATGTGAATTATGTTCATTCTGTTGAATCAACTGTCGAAGGCCGGGCAGAAAGATTTGATGAATTGCTGGATGAAAATACTAACAGAATATTCAGGGATAGCCCGTTCCAGGAACCGCCTGATTTTGTAATATCACTCAGAGAAATTTTAGATCACAAAGAATTCAGAGAAATTTTCAATTTTACAAATTAAATAAACGAATGAATAAATATTTTTTAATTGTTTTAGCCCTCGTTTTGACAATTTTTAATGTAGATTCCGAGATCAGGAACGTTCCGGCGCAATACACAACTATACAGGCTGCAATTAATGCCGCAACAAACGGCGATACTGTTTTGGTAGCACCCGGTACTTACTTTGAAAACATTAATTTCAGGGGAAAGAACATTGTGGTAACCGGTACTTATTTTCAGTCCGGAAATCCACAATTGATAAGTTCTACTATAATAAACGGAGGTACTCCAAGCCATATAGATACTGCCAGCTGTGTGATCATAGCTAATCATGAGGATTCAACTACCGTTCTGCAGGGATTCACTTTGACAGGCGGTAAAGGTACTCTTTGGGATGATGAACATTCGCCGGGCAACAGGTTCAGAGAAGGAGGGGGCTTATTGATACAGTATTCCTCACCAACCATACAAAATAATATTATCCGAAATAATGAAGCTATAAATAATTCCGGCGGAGTAAGTGCAGGCGGCGGCGGAATAAGAATGGGTGACAGTAATCCAAAAGTTTTTAACAATATTATAATGCTGAATAAAGGCTTGTACGGACCCGGTGTTGTGCTGAATTATTCAGGGGGAACCTTTAAAAATAATATAGTCATTCAGAATTCAGGAGCTACTTCATTTGGCGGCGGCGGAGCATTTTGGATACTGGGCACTTCGCCTGGTACATCAAGAATATTGGAAAATAATACAATACTTAATAATTCTGCAGTGACCGGGACAGGCGGTGTTCTCTGTCTCAGCTCAATTATTATTGTTAGAAATAATATCATCAGGTCTAATTCTTCAAGTCAGATACAACTTTCAGGCGGTTCTGTTACTGCCACATATAATAATATACAGGGCGGTTTTACAGGCGCGGGAAACATAAGTGATGAGCCTCTGTTTGCGGATTCAAACTATATTCTACAAAACTCATCTCCATGCATTGATAAAGGTGATTCAAGCATACAGTACAATGATGTTGCTGATCCTAACAACGGTACTCTAGCAAAGTATCCATCCAGAGGCGGTTTGAGGAACGATATGGGCGCTTATGGCGGGCAGTTAGCAAAATTGTTAACTGACCAACTTATTGGTATCCCGATAATTGGGACAGAAAACCCCGAAAACTTTTCGCTGTATCAGAATTATCCAAATCCGTTCAATCCGAATACCAGCATTACATTTGATATTCCCAAAAGTGAATTCATACAATTAGCAGTATATGATATTCTTGGCAGGGAAGCAGCTGTACTTGTTAATGAATTTAAACAGGCAGGCAGATACACAATCAGTTTCAATGCTGCTGAATTATCTTCAGGGATATATTTTTACACTCTGCGAAGCGGAGATATTACGGTTACTAAAAAGATGATCTTAAATAAATAACTATTTTACCTACAAAAAAGCCCGGTTAATCCCGGGCTTTTTTATTGCAGTTATTGTTTAGAAATTACCTTCCCATAAACATACCAAAGGGTCCGAATGATGAAAGCAATACCCACACGAGCCACAATGCAAATACAAAAGGTATTGTAACTGAACTTTTCAGTTCAGATACCTTTGCAAGACCGATACCAACAATTATTGTATACCATATATTGATAAGATCAAAATTCGCTATGAATGCAAACATATCTTTACTTACTGCTTCTTTTGAGATAAGCAGAACCGGACCGATGTTCATCAGTAATTTGCCCATAAGGATGGCAAGTACTGTATCAACCACCATCTGAATAGCAGTGATCAGTGCTGTGAGACCCAGGACATTCATTATATCACCGTACCCCGCTGAGCCCTTGAATAGCTTCAGTCCTCCCCAATATATCAGTGCCTTCAGGAAGAAAATTATCAGTACTCCGGCAATTGAGCCTATAAGACCAAATATAACAAAAGTACTGCCACCGAACATTTTTTCGGTTTGCGCAAGCTGTTCATCTGCCTGCTCCTTCGTCATTTTGCCCTCTTTGATAGCTTCATCAAAGCGCTTTTTCATCGCTTCTTTCTGCTGGGTCCTAATTTCTGATGTAAGTTCTTCGTCACGTGTTACAAGGATACTTGAAAGCATACTTACAACTATTAATATCAACAGTGGAATCAACCAGTAATTCTTTTTTGATGATGATTTAACAGAAAGGAATGTATTGCCCGGCTCAGAAAATACACCTGCCATTGCGTCGCCAATGGAAATGTTTTCCTGGATTTCGGAGCTTTCAATTTCTTCTTCCGGTCTTAACGGATCTTTATTTTCTTCCATTTTATTAAATGTTAGATTATTTATATTTTTAAATCACAAAAAATATCTTCGAATTTATAAAACCCTTTTTTGCCTTTTATAAATTTTGCCGCAAGCAGCGCTCCTTCGGCAAACCCGCGTCTGGATTTTGCATTATGTACCAGCGATATAGTATCTGCCTCACTCTCAAAATCAACTTCGTGCCTGCCAACAACATCCGTTAAACGTTCTGAAACTATGTTAATTTCGTTCGGTTCAGGATTTTCGGAGTCATTTACAAATGAAGTCTTACTTTGCAAGCTCTCCAGCAGATATTCCGCTATTCTGATGGCTGTTCCGCTTGGTTTATCAAGTTTCTGAGTGTGATGAGTTTCTTTGATGCCGGTATTATACTGGGGATAATTACTCATCAGTTTTGAAGCATTTTTAACTATATTGAAGAAAATATTCACCCCAACAGAAAAATTGCTGGCAAAAATGAAACCTGTTCCGTTCTTCTTAATTATATCCTTTACAATATCTGCTTTGTTATACCATCCGGTTGTGCCGCATACTACATCTATACCGCGGGAAGAAAGAAATTCAATGTTTTCAATTACGCTTGCGGGAGTTGAAAACTCTATTGCTACATCGCTTCCGTTCTTTAGATGTTCCTTCACCGGATTTATTACATCATATGTACCTGATATTGTAAACTGATCTTTAGGGGCAATTGATTCTATCATTTTGCCCATTTTGCCGTAACCTACCAGTGCCAGTTTTATCATTTATGCTATGCTCTTTTCTTCTTTTTTTGAAATTTTTTCAAATAATCCCGCATCAGATGCCTTATTTTCAAAGAACTCCTTATGCAGATTCTTTAAAACTGCATCGCAGTTATCTGTGCTGACAAGCAGTGAAAAACTATGCGGATTAAATCCGAATATAATTGATTCAGCTTTTATGCCGGGGTTGCAGATAAATATACTCTGCTCAAAGTTATCAATGGAATTCAGGTCAGAGCCCACGAGCGTAATCAGTACTTTATCTTTAACTATCTCACACTCAGAAATCTCGTCAAATTCCTGTTTAAGCTCATCATAATGGATCTTAGTGTATGCACTTTCGGCTATTACGATTATCAATGCATTGTTTGATGAAAGCAAAATATCTATCTGCGGTTTATGACGTGACAAAATATTCAGCATCATTTCCCAGAAAATGAACTGGTTCAGTGATTCCTTTGGTTTAACCCTTAGTACAATAATGTTCTTTTTGTATGTAACCGATTTAATATGCTCGGGGTAATTTAATTCAGAGCAAACTAAAGTACCGGTTGAAGATGTATTCTTTGAATTGAGTATCTTAATCGGGATATTTTTCTTCAATGCAGGCTTAACCGAATTTTTATGAAGCACCTTTGCACCGAAATTTGAAAGCTCTTCCATTTCTTTAAATGAGATTTCTTTCAGCTTCAATGCTCCGGGGATAATATTAGGGTCGCATGTCAAAACACCATCCACATCTGTCCATATCTGAATTTCATCTGCATCCACAAGTGAACCGTAAATTGCCGCAGAAAAATCGGAGCTTTCCCTGCCCATTGTTGTAGGAATGCCGTCATCTGTTGAACCCATGAATCCCTGTGCAAGTACAATTTTATTCTTTGCAAGCAGCGGTTTAACTATCTTATCTGCGTTAATCTGAGAAACTTCAAAATTAGGATATGCCCGCGAGAAATCATTGTTGGTTTTGATGACATGCTGTGAGTTAATGAGCTCAACATCAAGCCCCGCATTCACCATTGCATGGAAAATCACGTTTGATGACATAAGCTCTCCAAAAACCCTGAATGCATCCAGTATCCTTAGCGATAGCTCATTGATAATTGAAAGTCCCTTGATGAGTTCGGTAATCTCTCTGTGGTAACCAATAATTTTTTCTGCTGCTGCGGATCTTAACGCAGTATCTGTAACAAGATCATTTATTATTACATGATGCCTGTTGATAATTTCATCAAGCAATTTTTCAGCTTCCTGAACATTCTTTTCAGCTGCAAATCTTGCAATGTTTTCAAGCGCAGTAGTTGCTTTAGAAATTGCGGAAACCACCACCACTTTTTTTAAACTGTTGTTATTAACAATGTTTATAACGTTCTTTATTGCAGTACTATCCTGAACGGAAGTTCCGCCGAACTTCATTACAACTATTGAATTTTTGGTGTTCATTAAAAGATTAGATGTTTATTTATATAGATTATTTTCGTAGATATAATTTTCAACGGCTTGAGGCACAAGATATTTGATTGACCTTTTTTCATTTACCCTGAACCTGATATCGGTTGCGGATATATCAATATTAGGAACAGGGACAAAAATACCCTGCCTGCTGTAATCATTTTCCACCTGCTGTATCAGGTAACCGGGACGGTTGATGACAATTACTTCGGATAGCAGGAACAACTTACCCGGGTCTTTCCATTTATGCAGGTTTATCAACTGATCCATTCCGATAATTAAATAGAACTTAACTTCGTCTTTAGGATATTCTTCGCGCAGTTTCAGGAGAGTCTTTACTGTATAATTCGGCTCTGTACCCGGCATATTCAGCTCAATATCACTGTAGCTGAATGACTTGTTTCCTTCTATAGCAAGTTTCAGCATATTTACTCTGTGCTCAGCTTCTGAAATATTATCAATATCTTTAAGCGGGGGAATCCGTGAAGGTATGAACAATACTTCATCAAGATGCATCTGGTCTTTGACATTTTCAGCCATTATTAAATGACCGTTATGCACCGGGTCAAAGGTGCCGCCAAATATCCCGATCCTCTTCATGATGAAAGTACCTCATTGTATACATGCTCTATCTTTGGTACTGTTTCAGAAATATCATATTGTGTAGATTCAATCATGGCATTCTGTGCCAGTTCTTCTCTTAATTCTTTGCTCTGATACATCGCGGAAATCTTCCTGAAAAGGTCGTCCATATCGCGAGGATTTATAGTAAAAGCAGAATAGTCGCTCTTAACTACTTCCAGCAAATTAGGAAGCCTGCTGCAAATTATGGGCAGCCTTGAAGCCATTGCTTCAAGCAAAACGTACGGCATACCTTCCCACA
>CAZQYL010000093.1:0-9007 GCA_964597425.1 uncultured Ignavibacteriales bacterium
ATCATGTATCACCTGATAACAATCTTAAAAAAGGCTACGCCATAATTAAGAAAAAAGTAGATATAGATGAAATGCGGCTTCAGTTTGAGTTTGATAAAATAGTAACGCGCGCTTCAAATCTGAAAAAGGATGAAGAAGTTGAAATTAAGTTTTACGATAATAAAAAGAACGCAAGGATAATTTAGCTTTAATGGCACAGAAGAAAACAAAAAGTGAAAGCACGTTCGAAGATTCATTTACCAGGCTTGAAAAAATACTTGAACAGCTTGAAAGTGATGAATGCACGCTTGAAGATACAATCAAGCTTTATGAAGAAGGGCTTGGATTAACAAAGGTATGCTATGATAAGCTGAATAACGCTGAATTACGTATAAAAGAAATAAATAAGGCAGCAAAGACTACAGAAATAAAAGATTATAAGTCATAAAATTATTTTTCAATTAATAATAATATATTGGAAACAGAATATAAGTATCTCAATTCCGTAAACACCCCTGAAGATCTTAAAAAACTTAATTTAACCGAGCTTAAAGTTCTTGTAGATGAGATCAGGGAGTTTCTGGTTGATACAATATCGAAAATTGGCGGTCATTTGGGCGCATCGCTTGGCGTTGCTGAGCTCACAGTGGCTCTCCATTACGTGTTCAACACCCCCGATGATAAGTTAATATGGGATGTTGGCCACCAGGGTTACATACATAAAATTTTAACAGGCAGAAAAGACCAGCTTAAGACAATAAGGCAATATGGCGGCATAAGCGGATTTTTGAAACGCTCTGAAAGCGAATACGATGTATTCGGCGCAGGTCATGCAAGCACATCGCTAAGTGCGGCATTGGGTGTCGCTACAGCCCGTGACTTCCTGAAGAAGAAAAATAAAGTGGTAGGTATAATCGGTGACGGCTCTATGACAGGCGGTATGGCATATGAGGCAATGAACAATATCGGTCTCTTAAAGAAAGATATAATTGTTGTGCTCAATGATAATAAAATGTCAATTGCACCGAATGTGTGGAGTCTGCATAATTATTTTAATGAATTTCTTTCAAATCCTTCATACAATAAGTTCAGGAATTACGTATGGGATGCAACCGGTAAACTTGATCCGAAGATCGGCGACCGTTTGCGTAACTTCGCGGCTAAAGTTGAAGGCGGCTTAAAGGGTGTTGTCACACCGGGTATGTTGTTTGAAGCCCTTGGCTTCAGGTACTTCGGTCCCATAAACGGACACAATATTGTAAATGTAGTAAAGATATTTGAAGAGATTAAAGATTTTTCAGGTCCGATACTTGTTCACGTAGTTACTGAAAAAGGTCATGGCTACAAACCTGCAAAAAATCATTACCAGAAATTCCATGCTTCAACACCATGGGATAAAGATACAGGTCTTGCCATAAAGAAATCGGGCGGTTCACCCGCATACACAAAGATCTTTGGCGATGCACTTGTCGAGATCTGCAAAGAAAACGAAAAAGTTGTAGGCATAACAGCCGCAATGCCTGACGGCACCGGGCTTGATATACTTCAGAAAGAAATGCCCGAGCGTTATTTTGATGTTGGTATTGCCGAGCAGCATGCGGTAACATTTGCAGCGGGAATGGCGACAGAAGGATTCACTCCGGTATGCGCTATATACTCATCATTCATACAAAGGGCATTTGACCAGATAGTGCATGATTGCGCAATACAGAAATTGCCGGTGATATTTGTGATGGATAGAGCCGGAATTGTAGGGGCAGATGGCCCGACTCATCACGGCGCACTTGATCTCAGCTTTTTCAGAGCAGTGCAGGGTGTTGTTCTTATGGCGCCCAAAGATGAACAGGAATTGCGGGATATGCTTTACACTGCAACACTATACAGAAAAGGACCAATTGCCATCAGGTACCCTCGCGGAAATGCACTTGGAGTTGAGATAAAACCTTTTGCACAGATTCCGATTGGCAAAGGTGAAATTGTTGAAAAGGGAAATGATGCAGCTATCATAGCAATTGGCAATATGGTTGATGTTGGCATGAAAGTAAGGGCTGAGCTTGCAAAGGAAAATATTGATATTGAAGTTGTAAACGCAAGATTTGTTAAGCCGCTTGACGGCGAACTGCTGAAAGATGTTTTCAGCAGGCATAAAAAAGTAATTACACTTGAAGATAACGTAATTACAGGCGGATTCGGGTCAGCCATACTTGAATTTATGAACCAGAACAAAATTACGGATGTTGATCTTATCGTACACGGCCTGCCTGATAAATATGTTGAGCATGGCACACCGGACGAGCTTTTCCGTGACCTGAAGCTTGATGCTAACGGAATAAAAGAGATAATCAAAGATCATTTGCTTTCAAAAGAAAAGGTGAGTATCTGATTTGGAAGAAAGAGATCTGGAAAAATATATTCCGATTGAAACCTTTACTGAAGTAAGCTCCGCGGGCGGAAGCTTTGCAGATTCTTCATTGAGCAGGAAACTTTATGTTGAAACGTACGGCTGCCAGATGAATTTTGCCGATACCGAAATAGTAAACGGTATAATGGGCAAGAACGGGTATGATATTACGGATAATATTGATGATTCCGCTATTATACTTATCAATACATGCAGCATCCGCGAAATGGCTGAAGCCCGCGTACTGCAAAGGCTCACAGAGATCAAAAAGTACAAGAAGAAAAACCCAAAGCTTGTTGTTGGCATAATAGGTTGTATGGCTGAGAGACTCAAACGTGACCTTGTGAGCAAAAAGGGTGTTGTTGACCTGGTACTTGGACCCGATGAATACAGGAAATTGCCTTCACTGATTGATAATTTGATTGATACCGGTGAAAAAGGAATAGCTGTAAAACTCTCACGGGTTGAAACATACGATGATATTTTACCCATACGCAAAGAAGGTATAAGCGCATGGCTATCTATAATGCGGGGCTGCGATAAGTTCTGCAGCTTCTGTGTTGTGCCATATACGCGCGGGCGTGAAAGAAGCAGACCGCTTGAGGGCGTTATTCGCGAAGTGAAACAATTGCGTGACGAAGGTTTTAAAGATGTAACACTGCTTGGGCAGAATGTAAATTCATACGTTAGCGAAAAATCTGATTTTGCCGATCTGCTTGAAGCCTGTGCAAAGGCTGTGCCGGATATCAGGCTGCGCTTTACAACATCGCACCCGCAGGATCTTTCTCTTAAGCTCATAGAAACAATAGCCAATTACGATAATTTATGCAATTATATTCACCTTCCGGTACAATCAGGCAGTGACCGGGTGCTGGAGTTGATGCAGAGAAGTTATACCATCGATCATTACATGAAAATAATGGATAACATCAAAAAGCTTATACCTGATGTATCGCTTTCAACAGATATTATTACAGGTTTCTGCACAGAAACTGAAGAAGACCATAAAATGACCCTTGAAGTAATGAAAGAAGTACGTTATGACGGCGCATATATGTTCAAGTATTCACCCCGCGAAAAGACCAAGGCATGGAAGATGGATGATGATGTTGATGAAGAAACGAAAACGCGCAGACTGGTGGAAATAGTTGAACTGCAGAGAGATATATCAGAAGAAAAGAACCGTGAAACTGTTGGCAAAGAGTTTGAAGTCATAATTGAAGGCATAAGCAAAAAATCAGATAAGATGCTGTTTGGCAGAACTGACGGTAACAAAACTGTTATTATTCCATTGAACGATGCAAAGCCGGGTGATAAGATCATGGTTAAAGTAAACAGGGCAAACTCAGCAACATTATTTGGTGAGGCTGTACCGGTAAATTGATTTTTAAGTATCCCTTAAAAACTATATAGAGTAACAGGAGCATCATTTCAATAAATTGAATAACGAAATACATAATAGCGGATTGCTTGGGGATTCAATTCCTATTGTAGAACTAAGGGAGATCATTAAACAGGTCGCCCCTACTGATGTTACTGTGCTCATTACCGGAGAAAGCGGCTCGGGTAAGGAAGTTGTTGCCAACGAGATCTATAAGCTCAGTAACCGCAGCAATAGGCCCTTTGTAACCGTAAATTGCGGTGCAATTCCCGAAGGAATTATCGAAAGTGAATTGTTCGGTCATGTAAAAGGCTCATTCACAGGTGCCACTGAAAACCGCAAAGGATATTTTGAAGCAGCGAACAGCGGTACGATATTTTTGGATGAAATAGGCGAGCTGCCTCTGCAGACCCAGGTGAAGTTCCTAAGGGTGATCGAAAACGGCGAGTATATGAAGGTTGGCGGCAATAAGACAGAGAAAGTTGATGTCAGGATAATCGCCGCGACAAACAAGAATCTGGAGCAGCTTATTAGCAATAATTCATTCCGCGAGGACCTTTATTACAGGTTAAGATCAATTAATATTGTGATTCCGCCATTAAGAGAACGAAAAGGCGATATAAAGTTACTGTTTGATAAATTTGTTGCTGAATTCACAAAGCGCAATAATATTCAGTTTAACGGGATAACGCCCGGGGCAATTGAGTTCATTACCAACTATAACTGGCCCGGCAACGTAAGGCAGCTTAAGAATTTCACTGAAAGCCTTATAACGCTTAATTCAGATAAGATAATTGAACTTGATGACGTTATGCGCCAGCTCAGTATACCAAAAAATGAGCTGATGCCCGCCACAGTGAACGGATATAATAAACAGGATGAAAGACAGCTATTGTTCGGAGCATTGTTTGAGCTGAAAAAGGACATTATGGATATCAAACATCAGCTTACGCACATTGAAGATACAAAATCTGCTGCAGTACCTGAAAACGGCTTTTATGTAAGCGATGACAAAATAGATAATATCACATTTGATGAATTTGAACAGGAACTGCTGACCTATTATTACAATAAATATAACGGAAATATAAACAGGATTGCAGATAAGCTTAAAATAAGCAACAGGACATTATACAGAAAGTTCAAGCAATACGGCTTAAAGAACGGAAAGTTCAATTAATGACCCCAGGTAGAATGAAAATATTACTTTCCGTGTTCTTCGCAGCGATTGCTCTGATTTCTGCCTCATGCAATTACAGTTTTAAGGGGGCTTCGCCCCCGGAAGGTATTAAAACCATTTATATTCCCAATATCCGCGATGAAAGCGGTTTCGGACTGCCAAATCTTGGTGAAGAAGTTACGACGCTGCTTAAGAATAAGTTTATTAATGATAACACTCTTGAGTATGCCGAAAAAACCAAAGCAGACGGCATGATTGAGTGTGTTATTAAATCAGTTACCGATGAAGCACTTGTAGTTACAGGAAATGAACAGGTTTCCCGCAGAAAAGTTACAATTACTATCAGCGTGGATTTTTCAAATCTGAAGAAGCAGAAGAACATCTGGAAAAAGGATTTTTCAAACTGGGGCGAGTATGACAGCTCCACAGGCGGTTTCAGCAAGCGCGATGAAGGAGTAAGGTCAGCGGAAGATAAACTGACCGATGATATATTGTTGGAAGTAATTTCGAATTGGTAGGAGGCTGCAGGTTTCAGGTTACAGGTTGTCTCACGCAGCGGGATTTCAATCAGCTTCAAGTAAATAATGATGATAAAGTTTTTAAATTAATATATTAGTTTTCTGAAGGATAAGAACATAAATTGGAAGAAATAATACTGTTTACGTATATAGGATCACTTCTGATCTTGTTTACATTTGGTTCGCATGGTTTTATAATGATATACTATTACCTTAAACACAGGCACAAGAGGGATGATTTTTCACAACAGCTGGAAGATTACCCGGTTGTAACACTTCAGCTTCCCATATACAATGAAATGTATGTGATAGAGCGTCTGATAAAGACTGTTTGCGAAATGGATTATCCCATTGATAAACTTGAAATACAGGTACTTGATGATTCTACAGATGAAACTGTTGAAATTGTTGATAACATTGTGAAGGAATATAAGCTGCAGGGATTTGATATTCACCACATTCACAGGACTGACCGCAGCGGATATAAAGCAGGTGCTTTGAAAGAGGGATTGAAAGTAGCCAAGGGTGAGTTCGTCGGGATATTTGATGCGGATTTTATTCCAAGGAAAAATTTTCTGAAAATAGTTCTGCCATTCTTCAAAGACCCAAAGATCGGAATGGTACAAACCAGGTGGGAACATCTTAACCGTGCATATTCACTTGTTACGCAGATACAAGCTCTCGCTTTAGACGGACATTTTGTGCTTGAGCAGCAGGTGAGGAACAAGGCGGGATACTTCATTAACTTTAACGGTACTAGCGGTGTATGGCGTAAGGAATGCATCTTTGATGCAGGTAACTGGGAAGCCGATACTTTGACAGAGGACCTCGACCTTTCATATCGCGCTCAGCTAAAGGGTTGGAAATTCAGGTATTTAACAGACTTCACGACGCCGTCTGAAGTTCCTTCGGAAATTAATTCACTTAAGTCACAGCAGTTCAGGTGGACCAAAGGTGCTATAGAAACTGCCCGCAAGATGCTTTTCAGAGTATGGATGGCTAAGCTTCCGCTGAAAACAAAAATAATGTGTACTTTCCATTTAACCAATAATATCGTATTTCCATTCATACTGGTTGCATGTTTGTTAAACATGCCGATAGTGCTTATTAAAAATACGGGTCTTTATGACACTTACTTTTTATTTATGTCAGTATTTGTGCTGGCATTTATTGCTTCGTTTTTATTCTACCTGTATTCGCAAAAGGATGTATATGATGACTGGCGCTCAAGGATACTTCTGTTCCCTGTATTCATGGCGGGAAGTATGGGCTTTGCGATAAATAATACAAAGGCTGTGTTTGAAGCGCTGATAAATAAGAAATCTGAGTTTGTGAGAACACCAAAGTACGGAATTGAAGGCGATAAGGATAAATGGCAGGATAAGAAGTATGTGCACAAAAAATTCGTTAAGTTTTCGGTGGTACTTGAGCTACTTATCGCTTTATACAGTCTTGCATGTGTTGTTGTATCGGCAGTAACTTTGCAGATATCGGCAATACCTTTTCAGCTGATGTATACATTCGGGTTCGGACTTGTGGCATACCTATCGATAAAGCACGTAATTGATACAAACAAAAAAGCCGCGGAACAATCAGCATAATGACGGAAGAGAAATTGGTAGATACAGATATAATAAAATACCTCATTCAGAAACTTGAAGATAAGATAAGAGGCAATCCGTTAACTCCGGAGTTTGTTAAACTGGCAAATTATTATCTTATTAACGGTAATTCAGCCGAAGCTATTGATCTGCTCCAGGCAGGATTGAAATTCTATCCCAATTATACAACAGCACATTTGCTGCTGGGCAAAGCATATTTAAGCAACAGGTATTTTATTGATGCAAAGAAGATCTTTGAGAAGCTTTTAACAGATAATCCTGAAATGGCGATTGCGCAGAAATACCTTGAGATCGCGGCGGATCTTACCAGGACTGAAGTATCGCGGAGGTATGAGGATGATTTGATCCCGAAGCTTGAATTCAAGGCTCCGGTATATAATGACTATGATTACAACTATAATCTATTTCCTTCTTATGAGATAGAGGAGCTATCAGCAGATAAACTTGACCTTCAGGGAATAGAAGAATCAAATGAATATGCAGAGTTTGGCAAGATATTTGAGACACCTCACTTCTTTAAAAAGGAAGGCTCTAAACCGACCTATGAGAAGAAAAGATTAAAAAATAAGTTTGAAGTAAAGATCATTACCGAAACGCTTGCGGATATATTTGCCAAGCAGGGGAATTACTTTGACGCCATGGAAGCGTATACATACCTTTTAAAGATAAAACCTGAGCGAAGCGAAGTGCTGGAACGAAAGATCGGCGAAGTTGAGGTTCAGATTAATAAACTGATAAATGATTTCTAACAAAGTAGTGCAGGCTGAGTTTGCAGAACGCGCAGCGGGCATTTTAGAGAAAGACAATGACGTAATTGGTTTGACAGCAGGTGGTTCATGGCTGAAAAATGAAATAGATGAATTTTCAGATCTTGACCTTATACTTGTCAGCAAAAAAAAGATCTCAGGAAATAAAGAAAAAATGCTCTCTTATGCATCTGGATTAGGTACTTTGCTTTCAGCGTTTACAGGCGAGCACATTGGTGATAAAAGAGTACTTATCTGTTTATATGAAAACCCCTTACTTCATGTTGATATCAAATTTTTGACAATTGAAGAGATTAGCAGCAGGGTGGAATCTCCGTTTTTACTGCTTGATAAAGGAGGAGAACTAAAAAAAGTTTTGGATTCTACTGAAGCCAGATTTCCTGTGCCTGATTTCCAATGGATAGAAGACCGTTTTTGGGTTTGGATTCATTATGTCCTTACGAAGATCGGAAGGGGAGAGTATTTCGAATCAGTTGATTTCTTTGGTTCTTTGAGAGGGTACGTATTTGGCCCGATGCTGCATATGAAAGTACATTCGGAACCAAGGGGAGTAAGGAAACTCGAATTTCTTTCTGCTGAAGAAGATATTGATCTGCTAAAAGCTACTTTACCAGAGTATGAAAGACAATCACTCCTGCGTTCGGTTAAGAATTCAGTTTTGCTTTACCGTAAGCTTCGCTTAGAACTATTCACTGGCAATATCACTCTTAAGAAAGAGGCTGAGGAAAAGGTAATGCTTTATTTTGACGAAATATCAAGCAAATAGAGACTTATGCAGGAATTTTAGGCACGGCTTTTATAACCTTTTCACCTTTTATTACCACACTGCCTGATTTAGCGCCTTTGTATTTCGATACATTCTTGCCTTCGGTGTAGGCCACAGGTACCGATTTGGCATTCTTAGCCTTGCTGTAAAATGCGCATATTTCCGCCGCAGTTTTAATGTAATCCTTCGGTATAACCCCGTCAAAATCTTCCGGAATCTTTAATATAGTATGTGAGCCGCTCGTTCCGCGAACGTGGAACCACAGGTCGTTTTGCCTGGTATATTTGAATGAGAGCAGGTCATTAGCCTCGGAGTGTTTACCAACCCAGACCTCAAATCCCTCACCCAGCGGGAATATGCGGAAGTATTTTAAGTTATTGTCAGTTTCCATAT
>CAZQYL010000094.1:0-5606 GCA_964597425.1 uncultured Ignavibacteriales bacterium
CCTTTCCATCAGCCATTTTTTGTGAATTACGTTTTTGATCGGAGTTAAACTTTCTTTCAGTTCATTTGCAGCCTTTGCGCTTTTGCCGGTGTTTAGACCCAATAGTTTTGTGTAAAACAAATAGAAATTTCTGTACTGCTCGTTATATATCGGGTTCATCAGGCTTTCTTTCTGTATAAAATGTCTGAATGAATCAGCCGCCGAAATTGCCTGCTCAATAAGCCCTGCATCATAATAAAGCCTCAGCTGCAATGATTTAAGGTTCAGTTTATACGAAACTGTCTTTACATTTCTTATCTTTGATAAATGATCAAGAGCCTCATCAATCTTACCGCGTTTGCTCAGCAGCTCTGCCATTGAATAATGTACCCAGAAATTCTGTTCTTCAGGGTCCAGTTTCGGACCGTATTCGTTAATGAATTTCTCCGCTTCGTCAATTCTGTCAAACTCTATATAAGTGCTGAAAAGATTGTTATACCTGTTGTTATCAAAGTAATCATCCTCATCAAAAGAGGTTATCCCGTTATCCAATCCGAACAAAAGAATTTCAAGCTTTTCTTCAAGGAATTTTTCATCTTCAGTCAGGAAATAGTTCTTATGGCAGAAGTTTATTATTATTGAAATAATGTTAAAACAATCTTTATGCCCCAGCTCTTTGTGCGATCTATAAAACGCATTTTTTAGCTTGTAAAGATCTTCAATGTTATTATTCTTCAGCAAAAGCACCCTTAGGTATGTCATATTGAGCGTCGGGAACTCCAGATATTCCGGGTTCTTATCAAGAAATGTAATTATTTCATCAACAAAGATAAGCCTTGGAGTATAATTGATTATCTGGCTTTGGTTGAGATGGTAGAAGTGATCCGCAAGCATCCGCAATAAAAAATAGTACGTTAAATACTTCTGCTCATCATAAAGGTGGTCAGAGGGCATTTTATCTTTGCTTGCGGAAAAACTTGTGCTGTAGAGATATTTTCTGTAAAA
Source organism: uncultured Ignavibacteriales bacterium (assembly GCA_964597425.1). Lineage (GTDB taxonomy): Bacteria > Bacteroidota > Ignavibacteria > Tepidaquicellales > OLB5 > OLB5. The sequence goes on from CAZQYL010000094.1 coordinate 985, forward strand.
CGCCATATGATACTTTCCCAGGTAATCATCGGGACCATCGGGCTTGATACTATCGGCTTCTTTTAATCCTTCCTTCAGTATTTTTTCAGCCAGTTTTTTGCTGTCATTAAAACCCATCAGCTGGTCCAACAGGAGTTTCTTTTTCAACAGGGTTTCTTTTTGGTAACCTTTCAGTGAAAGATATTCTTCAGCAAGATTCTGAAGGTTTGACATAAGAACCCTGAAGAACCCGTCATTGAACTGGGTTTTGCCGAATATTTTTTTATATACATATTTCTTTTCAAGTTTATCTTCATTGAACTCCGGGTGCTGCTTCCTGATATACTCCGAAAGAGAAACAAGCGCCTTGTTTGTATTAAAATAGGGAGACTTAACAAAACTGTTAAACTCCTTCAGTTGCTGCTTATCGAAGTTTTTTAATAATAAAATCAGGCTGCTGTTGTTCATAACTTATATAAAATAATAAATTTAGTGCTGTTCTAACTATTTCAGTTATTATATTTCCTGAAACAAAACAGAATTTAATTCCAACCAGGAAAATTCACTAACATCCCAGATCAAAATACTGCTGTAAATATAACAAAAAATGTATATTAATCAATAAATCAATTTCTTTCCCTGCAAATTCCAGCTAACATTCACATTTTATTTTCTTTGATTGGCCGCAACATGTAATGTAATTTTGGAGCAATTCAAAAATGATTAATGAAACTGTGAAAGCGAAATGAAAAGTGCCGTGATATCAAATTTGAGTGTAACCAGGGGAGATGATAAAGGAGAGATCAATCTCAGCTGGGATTCCGTAGAAAGTGCGGAATTGTATGTTATTCAATTCAGCGATTCCGCAAATGGGTTAAGACTTAACAGAGCAAAAAACGCTGCTTCAACATCAAATAACACATCATGGAAAACAGCTGATATCATTAATGAATCAAAGTATACCATCCGGGGCCTCAAAGAAAAAAAAACTTATTCATTCAGGGTTGCTGCGGTTACATCAAGCAACCAGGGGCCGTGGAGCAGAACTGTAAAGAAAGATATTTAAAAACATAAAATAATTCATCATGGTAAGTCCAAGAGATGCAAACAACTGAATTTTTGAGAAAGCAATTTTATTGAAATGCTTTTTCCGGTTTTGAAGGATATTTGGGGGATTCAAAAAAACAATAAATAAAAGGAGAACAAAAAATGAAACATTTTAAAACGTTTCTTATTCTGGCAGTAATTGTATTTGGTTTTACTGCCAATTTAAACGCTCAGCAAACAGTACCAAACAGCTGGGGCAAGGGCGATAACGAGCAGGAGCCTGTTCTGCAGCAGGAAAAACTTCCTGTGGAACTGCTGGAAAGACTTAACAGGCCGGATGCAGATCAGAATGCGGAGTTTAAAGCAGAGCTTAACAAAGAAGTTGACAGGATACTTGGTGCTGAAGAACCGGCTGATCTTTACGGCATAAAACAAACTTCGGCAATTACTTCAAGCTTCAACAATCCGCCGTTCAACTCAGAGTGGTATACTTCAGATGTGCTGGTATATTCCGGAGCGGTAGCTTCTGCGGGCGGCTACAGGCAGCTTGACCTGAAACGCGGTGAAGACGGCTGGATGTATTATGTTGTTAACAAAGCAGGTACACCGGGACAGTTTTCAATTTTTATGTCAACAAACGGCGGCGCTACATGGGCAGGTACAATTAACTACAACGCAGGAAGCGGATATATTCACAATATTTCAGCTGTGGTTGACAGCAGAAGCAATGCAGTGCCTGATTCAACAAGAATACTTGTTTATTTTACATTCAGTTCACTTGTAAATGGTGATAATGCATCGTTGTATGTATTGAATGTAAAGAGAAACGGTGTTGGGGGTACAATTAATGTTGTAGGAAATCCCGGGGCAGGAAATAAATTTGAATACGTAAGCGCTTGCAGTGACGGTATGTACTGGGAAGCGCCAACTTACCAGCATGCAGTAGTCAGAGAGGCTACCAATGCAGGCGTTCAGGTAGGTATCAGGCATTTCAGAACAACAAATTGGGGGACAACACATACATCCGCATTGTTAAATACTACTTATAATGATTATTATCCGAGCGCATCTTTTTCTGTTGAAACCGGGACTGACTCAGTTTACATTGCTGTTGAACGCAGACTCTCATCAACAGAATATGAACTGAGAATGCTTGTTACACCTGATGCGCCTTCAACAAACTTCAGGGTATTTTATATTACAAGTGCAGTATCAGGAGTGAAATACGAGAGACCGGCATTAACTATAGTGCAGCAAAGCGCAGGCGTACCTAAAAAAGTACTCGTGACAACAACACGCAACAGGAACCCAAGATACTGCTATTCAGCAGATGGCGGCGGCACATGGACAATTGATGCGCTTTTAGGTCCTAATACAGCACAGGTTGCTGATTATACTATTTGCAACAGTGATTCATTGACATCAGGCGGACAGTACGTTATTGGCGGTTATGTTACTGATGATGGTGATTCAGTGAACGTAAAGCAGGGAGCGATACCCGGCGGTTTCTCTTTTTCATATTACAAACGCAACAGTAACCAGTCATCTGGTGTAGTTGCACCGGTTTGCGCTATCTATAAAACCGGCAGCACGAAGTATGCGGTATTCGGATATCCGGGTTTTGGGCCGACTAATGCGTATTACAACGGTGAACAGCTGTTCACAGGCATTGAGCCTATCAGCAGCAACACACCGGATAAGTTCTCATTAAGCCAGAACTATCCTAATCCGTTCAACCCCGTAACCAACATTAATTTTGCACTTCCAAAGGCAGGTAATGTTAGACTGGTTGTATTTGATATGACAGGAAGAGAAGTTGCGGTGTTAGTGAATGGAATTTACGCTTCAGGCACATATAAAGTAGATTATGACGCATCATCACTTGCATCGGGCGTTTACTTTTACAGGCTTGAAACGGAATCATTTACAGACGTAAAGAAAATGATGTTGATAAAATAGCGGAGCTGCTTTAGAAATCTGGCTTTGACAGATTGATTAAATGACGAAGTTGTTTGATCGGCAATCAAAAAAGATACACATGTTAGTTACAAATACAGTTAATTGAATGCTTCTCCGTTTAATTTACATCCCAATAAACCCGGGTGAGACGTCTTCATCCGGGTTTTATAAAATAAAATTAATAGTAATGAGCTCATACTTTGATAAATTATCTGAATACTATAAATCAGATCAGGCCGATAAAGATAAAAAGAGATTTGAAAAACAGGCTAAGAACACTTTTATCTCTACGGCAATTATTCTAGGAGTTGTGTTGTTATTGATAGTGGTAATCGTGATCATTATGGGCATACAGTCTGTTTTCGGTTAAAGATCGCGCTATCAATGTTCTGCAATGAATGTGTTGATGTGGCGTCGGGAATGTACCCTATACGCGCCGGGAAGTCCGTGTAATTCACGGACTTTTTTATTAACCGTCAATGATTTATCTTGCGGGAACTATTTTTTATATGGCTAAGATTTCTACTGGATCCTCAGGAGGCGCAAGCGGAGCGCCGGCAACAGAGCAATCACTTGCAAAAGGAATAATTTCCGCGTTAACTGGGTTATTCTTTCTATCCTTGATAGCGGTTTGTGTAAAGCTTGCCGGTAAAACCGGCGCGCAGCTTGGCTGGATAGTATTCATGCAGTACACTGCGGCTTTCACTCTTTCGCTGCTGCTTAGTTTCAAAGAAAAATTCCGAAACATCAGGCCGGCTAATTATCCCCTCGAGATACTGAGGGGTTCTGCGGGTGTTATATCATTCTTATTGTTTGCCGCGGCAATGACGGAAATACCAATGGTAGATGCATCGCTGCTTCAGAATACAGCGCCCATTTTTATACCGATAATTGGTTTAGTGTGGCTTAAGGATGTAGTTGAAAAAAGAATATGGCTTGGCATATTGATCGGGTTTATCGGAATAGTCCTTATAATAAAGCCGGATGGCAATGTTTTTAAGGTGGGTGATCTTATCGGGCTGGCATCGGGAATCCTGCTGGCAATAAGTTATGTTGCAATGAGAATAATCACAAAGTCAGACGGATTTAAAACCATACTGTTCTATTTCTCACTATCAGCAATGATACTTTCGCTGCCGCTTGGAATAATATACTGGTCAAATCCGCCAATTGAAGGCTGGCTGTATTCGCTTGCAGGCGGCGTGCTTCTTGTGGCATATCTTAATATGCAGCAATATTCATACAAACACACCGAAGCCTCAAAACTCAGCCCGTTCAATTATTTTGTGGTTATATATATAGGCTTAATGGATTGGTGGCTTTTTGGTCATGTACCTGATCTGCTTACGATTATTGGTATTATTGTTGTAAGCGCCGGCGGAATAATAGCAATTTTGAAGCACGAGGAAGATAAGAAAGAGATAAAACATAGCTGGCATTAGTAAGTAATAAATAAATTGATGCAACTATTTATCAAATTCCTCAATTTTTTCTCTTAGCCATATCTTATGAAAACATCTGAGTTTTGATATATCATCTTTTAATGCGGATAATTCCGGTTTAACTGATTTTATGTTTTGAGGGTTTTCTTTTAAATAAACCAGTTTAGTAACAAATGATATAAAGTTGGAAAGACG
>CAZQYL010000094.1:5706-8995 GCA_964597425.1 uncultured Ignavibacteriales bacterium
TAATTTTCCCTTACCTCCGGCTCAAGCATTTCTTTATATTTTTCTATGAAATATTTTGCCCATTCAAACTCACCCGAATTTACGGCAACCCCTGAAACATTTTTATAAAAAGCTCCGTCAATATTTTTTACGCGGTCAATACTGTAAATATTATTATCAATCATGAAACGGTATATTTCATATTCAGTTTTTGTGAATTCATTCAATCCTTCGTCTGCTTTCTTAACACAATAATTTGCCAGGGCAATAAAAAAGTTATATTTCACTTCGCTTCCAAGATTATTGGTATTTTCTTCAAGTAATCTTCTGAGTTCATAAAAGAACTGGATACCTCCATCGTACACAAGCATAAATGCGTTATAATATATATTAACCCTGTAATCCATTTCAGCGGGCCCGCTATTCAAAAATTCCAGTACTTTCCTTACGAAATCATTCTTATAGCTGCCGCTGATCTCATTCTGCATATATAATGAATTATAGTTATTTACAAAAACATCAATAAAATAACGCATCGTTAAATATTCATTTGCTGCTTTTATGTTTTCACCCGTTTGATAGAATTTATCCTGCTGTATCAGGTGATTTTGCTTTAAAACTTCCAGAATATACTTTGTTTCATGATAATTTGTATCTTCACTTATTGCGGAGTACAGTTTTTCGATCGAGCGTATGTTTTTTTCGAAAAGATCTCCCAAACCTCTTTCCAGAAATGCCTCCAGCAGATTTTCGGATATCTTTGAAGGCTTTTCATTGTAAACCTTCAGCTCAATAAATTTTTCGGCAAGTTTTGTAAGATCAAACACCAGGTTTTTCATAGTTCCGTAATTGTAAGGCTTGCCGGGGAAGATCTTTTGGTATACTTTTTCCCTGGATAACTCCTTCGGGTTAAAATAAGGCGAGAGTTCAAAAACTATTTTCCATAGTTTTGTTACCGCGGATTTTCTGTTAAAGTAATCAGAAGTCACCAACCGGTCAAGTTCTTTTAACTCTTCTTTGGTGAATGTTCTTAAAATCTCAAGTAGTGTGCTGTTTATCAAGTTATAATTTGTTGGTTTGCCGCTGAAAGATAATGCAAATTAACATCAATAAAGAAGCATAATCGCAGTATTTTAAACTAATGTACCGATGAAAACAGGTGAAAACTTTCTTTGTCGGGCAGTATCGTATCATCTATATTTGATGAATAACTGCTGAATAATAAGTCCACGGGATGATTCGAAGCGTTCTTGTGGTTAAAAGGCATACCGGTATGCCGCTTATTATTTGGTTTTATAAACACGGGGCAAGTTTGTGCTCTAATAAAGGATATTAAAATGAAGAAGTTTCTGATTGCAGTTTTTGTTGTGTGTGTTTTTGTTCAGGTATCACTTTCTCAGTGGCAGCCGGATACTAACGGAATAGGATATTTATCTGAGCGCTCTTTGATAGCCAGCGGCAATAATTTATTTACGGGTACTTTTAATGCCGGGGTATTCAAGTCAACCAATAACGGCAATAACTGGACCCAAACATCATTGAACAATCAATTCGTGTTCTCTCTTGCCGCAAGCGGCAGCAATGTGTACGCAGGCACTTACGGTAACGGAGTGTATCTTTCAACAAACAACGGATCAACATGGGCACCAACAACACTTACGGGCCAGTTTGTAGTTTCGCTTGCCGTAAGCGGGAGCTATATTTTTGCCGGTGTTTTTTATAACGGAGTTTATGTGTCTTCCAATAACGGCTCAACGTGGACCCAAACTGCTTTAAACAGCGGCGATGTATATTCACTTGCTGTAAGCGGAAGCAGTATCATTGCCGGGAAATATTTAAACGGTGTTTCTATATCCTCAAACAACGGAACCACGTGGACACAAACAGCTTTGAACAATCAGACCATCCAGTCATTGCTTGTAAACGGCAATGATATCTATGCGGGCACATATTACGGAGCGGGTATATATAAATCAACTAACAGCGGCATTAACTGGGCTCAAACCACTTTATCAAACCGCAGCATTTATTCATTTGCGATAATTGGCAGCACAATAGTTGCCGGTTCAGATGGCTATGGAGTTTATACGTCAATCGATAATGGGTCAAGCTGGATCCAAAGAAATGAAGGTTTTACAGGAGGTCCGAAAGTATACGGATTGTGTGTACTCAACAATTATATCTTTGCAGCAACAGATTATAGTGAATACAGAAGAGGAATGAATGAACTCAACGTAATAGAACAAATATCCGCGGAAATACCGGAAACTTTCTCTTTATCTCAGAACTATCCGAATCCTTTTAACCCCGTTACAAATATAAAATTCAGTATAGCTAAATCAGGTTTTGTTAAACTTTTGGTTTATGATATTACGGGAAGGGAAACGATGGTGATAGTGAACGGAAACCTGACTGCAGGTACTTATAATGCATTGATCGATGCATCCGGACTGGCTTCCGGGGTTTATTTGTACAGACTTGAAACCGATGATTTTGCGGGTATTAAGAAGTTTATCGTAGTAAAATGAAGCAGTATTTATCAACTGGCAAAGGGTCCGCAGGCAATGCGGACTCTGTTTGTCATAAACCACTATTTATCAATAGTTTCTAGGGGGCGTCGAATTGTACTATTATATTGAGTTTATCAATTCTCAATACCTTGCTTCCAATCAATAAAACCGCTATATTTGTGTGATAATTAATGTTTATGCTTTGAAAACTGGCGCTCCTAAAAGCGTCATTTTTGTTCTATAGACCCCACCTTTGGCGGGAAAATAAACCGGAAACATATAGTTATTCAAGGATTCCTTATTTGAATCCTTTTATTATCCTGCTGCTTGGGATTTGTTCATGATCAAATAAATAAAAAAATATATACAAATGAGGCTTAACAAATGAAATCTGAGATAGTTGATTCCTTTTCACAAATGGTGAAGGATAAAAAAATCGATAGGGACCTTCTTGAAAGTATTATCAAGGAAGTGTTCGGCATGATGATAAAGAAAAAATACGGACAGAATGCAAACTACGATGTGATAGTGAATATGGATAAGGGCGATATTGAAATGTACCTTTCAAAGGCTGTTGTAGAAACAGTCGCTGACCCCGAAACGGAAATTACTGTTGAAGAAGCGAATGAGCGCTCAGGCGAAGAGCTTGAAGTTGGCGATGATTACACCGAGGTGCTTGATTACGTTACTTTCGGCAGAAGGCACATTGTGAACCTGAAGCAGAACCTGAACCAGAAGATTCGCGAAGTTGAAAAGGAAATTATATATAACGACTATAAAGATCTTGTAGGCGAAATTAT
>CAZQYL010000095.1:0-8890 GCA_964597425.1 uncultured Ignavibacteriales bacterium
GTGTATTCATTTCCATGAAATAGAAATTTTTGTTCTTATCAACTATGAACTCAACAGTGCCCGCACCTTCGTAATTTACAGATTTTGCGCCCTTAACTGCTGCAGCGCCCATTGCCTGCCTGATTTCTTCTGTAATAAATGGCGAAGGGGTTTCCTCTATGAGCTTCTGGTGTCTGCGCTGAACTGAGCAGTCACGCTCACCCAGGTGAACAACGTTCCCGAACTGGTCGCCCAGCACCTGTATCTCTATGTGCCTTGGATTTTCAACAAACTTTTCAACATATACTTCACCGTTGCCGAATGCATTAAGCGCTTCGTTGGTAGCCATGTTGAATGCGGTTTCCATTTCGCTATCCTGGTTAACTATCCTCATACCTTTGCCTCCGCCTCCGGCAGAAGCTTTAATAAGTACAGGGTAGCCGAACTCAGCTGCTACTTTTTTTGCGTCTTCAATGTTTGTAATTACTCCGTCGCTTCCGGGTACAACCGGTACACCGGATTTTCTCATCGTATCCTTGGCATAGGCTTTATCGCCCATGGATTTTATCATATCAGCTGATGGTCCTATGAATTTTATCTCTGATTCCCTGCATATTTCACTAAACTCAGCGTTTTCAGCAAGGAAACCATATCCGGGGTGAATAGCGTCCGCATTGGTTATTTCCGCTGCTGCAATAATTCTGGGGATACTTAAATAACTCTCTCTTGATGGCGGGGGACCTATACAAACCGCCTCGTCAGCAAACCTGACATGCAGAGATTCTTTGTCTGCTTCGGAATACACGGCAACTGTCTTGATGCCCATATCCCTGCAGGTCCGTATTATTCTCAGGGCAATTTCGCCCCTATTGGCAATTAATATTTTATTTAGCAATTTCTTAGGTAGTCTTTATAATATTTTTAGAGAGCCGGAAAAATTTCGGCTCCATTGCAATGTATAAAAGCCATTTTAGTTAGGCTCTACAAGGAAAAGTACCTGGTTATATTCAACAGGCTGTGCATTTTCAACAAGTATCTTTGTTATTTTGCCTTCGTATTCGCATTCAATTTCATTCATCAGTTTCATAGCTTCAATTATGCACAGTATATTTCCCTTTGCCACCTGCTGGCCAACTGCTACGTATGGATCTGCATTTGGTGAAGGAGCGCGGTAGAAAGTACCTACGATCGGGGAGCGGACCTCGATCAATTCTTTGCCGCTTGCCGAAACATTCTGTTTCTTCTCTTCGGTTTTTCCCGCGGGTGCTGTTGGGGCTGCTGCTACCGGAGCTGCTGCCTGGGGTGCCTGCTGCATCGGGGGGGCTGCATAGGTTATCATTTGAGGTGCCTGTACGGCATCCTGCGGTTTTGATTTTACAACTCTAACCCTGGTACCTTCTTCTTCGATCTCGATCTCGTTGATCTCGCCTGATTCCAGGATCTTTAAAAGCTTTTTGATGTAGTTTAGATCAGTTTTCATTTGCTTTATTTTATCCTCACATTATTAATAGATTGTGGGTGTTAGACATTTTTGTCTTCAATTTTTGATGCTTTTATTCTTTTAAAAAAATCTAAATTTTTGTTTCTAAAGTTTTTTGCTTTTTAATGCTTTTGACTCTTTTTGTGCTTTCTGCCTTTTCACTTTTGACTTATTTACTTCTTCACTCTTTCAAGATACGCCGCAGTCCTTGTATCAACCTTAATAATATCGCCTTCACTGATAAACATTGGTGCGTTAACCGTTGCGCCTGTTTCTACTACAACAGGTTTTGTACCGCCTGTTGCTGTATCACCTTTATTGCCGGGCGGAGCTTCTATTACTTTAAGCTCAACGTGCGGTGGAATTTCTACAGTAACCGGTTTCTCTCCGTCAAACATTATCTGGCAATTTTCGCTTTCCTTCAGGAATTGTGCCTGGTCGCCAACTATATCATCAGCTATCGATACCTGGTCATAATTATTGTTATCCATAAATACGTAGCCTGAACCATCGTGGTAAAGGTACTGGTATTCGCGGGTTTCCATTCTAACTACTTCAATTTCCTCTCCTGAGCGGAAGCGGTTTTCTATAGTTTTGCCGTTTTTCAGATTCTTCATCTTGACCTGGTAAAATGCCCTCAGGTTACCGGGTGTTCTGTGTTCCCATTTGATGACGATGTGAAGCTCTCCATTGTACTTAATTACTAAGCCGTTTCTCAGATCTGATGTTGAACCCATAAAATGCCCAAATTCTCCTTATTTTAATGTTATCGGTTTTGAGTGATTTTTACACTGAATTGAATGAAATCAGGGGTATTTTAATCAAAAATGCCCTAAAACACTCTCATTTCGGTTAAAAAGTATTCACAAATATAGTTATCTGGTGGGTTAATATCAATGTTCTATATCATATTTTGGAAAATTCAGGCAGCGAGAAAGCTCACTTAACAGCCTTTAATTGTAATAGTTTGTAAGGAAAGTAGGAGATATATATTTAATTTGTTATCTTTGCTGTAACATTTAATAATTAAACAAAATAAAATGAAAAGAATCTTAGTAGCGGCTTCAATGTTAGCAGTAATGTTCCTTTTTGCTGAAAGCAGCACACAGTCACAGGCTCTTTATTTCTTTGTAACCAATAACACAGGCGTTACACTGAATAATATTTATGTTACCCCTGCCGAAACCGGCAACTGGGGAAATGACATTCTGCCTAACGACTTGTTCGAAAACAGCACTTCAGTAAGAGTTGATATTCCTGCTGACTACGGCTCCACATGTGCGTTTGATATGAAAATTACTGATTTAGCTGGTAATTCCATAACTTTCACCGGTATGGATGCATGTAAGCTGCACACTCTGATCCTGAATGCTGATGGTACCTATTCAGCAGTAGAGTAGAATTTTGTAATTTTAGTGGTTTTTCAAAGCCTGTCTGTTGATTTCGGACAGGCTTTTTTATTATACATTGAATAAATCTGCATTTTTCGGTATTTTTACGTTTTACTTACTGAATTTTCTGTTCAGTAATCAAAGAACTAAAAAGTAGAACAGGAGTTTAACTTACAATGGCTGCAAAAGTTGCAATAAACGGATTCGGAAGAATAGGGCGCCTGGTTTTAAGCGCTATGGCAGAACGCGGTGTATTAGGAAAAGAAATTGATGTAGTTGCTGTTGTTGATGTAAGCACCGATGCTAAATACTTTGCTTACCAGATAAAATATGATTCAGTTCACGGAAGGTTTAACGGAACTGTAACTACAGAGGGTGATGATATACTGGTTGTAAATGGTGAAAAAATTAAATGTATAGCAGCTACTAAATCACCGGCTGAATTACCATGGAAGGATCTTGGCGCTGATATTATTATAGAGTGCACCGGTCTGTTTACAGATATGGAAAAAGCTAAAGGTCACATTGATGCCGGCGCTAAAAAAGTAATTATTTCCGCTCCCGGAAAAGGCGGCGTTAAGACACTTGTAATGGGCGTTAATGATAATGAGTATGATCCTAAAGAGCATAATATCATTTCAAATGCTTCATGTACTACAAACTGTTTGGCACCTGTGGTTTATGTATTGCTTAAAGAAGGCATCGGCATTGAAACAGGATTAATGACAACAATTCACGCTTACACTGCTACCCAAAAGACAGTTGACGGACCAAGCAAAAAAGACTGGCGCGGCGGAAGAGCTGCCGCTATCAATATTATACCGTCATCAACAGGTGCAGCTAAAGCCGTTGGCGAAGTGCTGCCTGTCACAAAAGGCAAGTTAACCGGTATGTCTTTCAGAGTGCCTACTGCAGATGTATCTGCAGTTGATCTCACTTTCAGAACTGAAAAAGATACTTCAATTGAAGAAATTGATGCGTTGATGAAAAAAGCTTCTGAAACATATTTAAAAGGAATTCTTGGTTACTGTAATGAAGAGCTTGTATCAAGCGACTTCATTCACGATGACAGAGCTTCTATATATGATTCACTTGCAACAGTCGGCAATAACCTGAAAGGTGAAAAACGATTCTTTAAAGTAATTTCATGGTATGATAATGAATGGGGTTACTCCTGCAGGGTAGTTGATCTTCTTCAGAAAGTTGTAAAAGCAGGGTACTGATCTTTTCTTGGTAATAAAAACCACTGAGGTGGTTTTGTGAAAAATATAATTACTATAGCCCACGGCTTAAGCCGTGGGCTAAGAATATAAATGATAATTGAAACCGTTTCAACGGTTTCTAAAAGAGAATTTATGAATAAACTAACAATAGAAGACCTTTCCAAAAATGGTGAACTGAGATCCAAACGGGTTTTGGTAAGGGTCGATTTCAACGTTCCGATGTCAAAAGAAACCGAAGGCAAAATTACCGATGATAAAAGAATTGTTGAATCATTGCCGACCATTACAAAAGTAATATCCGAAGGCGGGAAGCTAATATTAATGAGCCACATGGGCAGACCCAAAGGCGAAAAGAATCTCAAATACTCACTCAGACCCATTGCAATGCATCTATCGGAATTACTCGATAAACCTGTTCTTTTTGCGGATGACTGCATTGGCGAAAGCACAGAAGCAATTGTAAATGACCTGCAGGATGGTGATATACTGCTTCTTGAGAATCTGCGTTTCTACAATGAAGAAGAAAAGAATAACCCTGAGTTTGCCAAAAAACTCGCATCATACGGTGATATCTATATTAACGATGCCTTCGGCACCGCGCACCGCGCGCATGCTTCAACTGAAGGCGTGACGAAATATATCACTAAATGCGCAGCCGGATACCTGATGCAGAAAGAGCTTGAATATCTTTCAAAAGCTGTTTCACACCCTGAGCATCCTTATGTCGCAATCCTTGGCGGCAGCAAAATTTCAGGTAAAATTGATGTAATAAAGAACCTGCTCGGCAAAGCCGATAAAATTCTTGTTGGCGGCGGAATGATATTTACATTCTACAAAGCTATGGGATACGAGATTGGAAAATCACTGCTTGAAGAGGACAGAGTTGAGCTTGCTAAAGAGCTCATTGCGGAAGCCGGAAATAAATTAATGCTTCCGGTTGATGTTGTTGCTGCAGATAAGTTTGAAAATGATGCGGCTTATTCAACCGTTGATGCAGATAAAATTCCCGCTGATAAGATCGGAATGGATATCGGAGCGAAAACAATTTCATTGTTTAAAGACGAGATCCTTAAAGCTAAAACAATTGTATGGAACGGCCCAATGGGTGTGTTTGAAATGGATAACTTTGCGAAGGGTACCTTTGAAGTTGCGAAGGCGCTTGCAGAAGCAACCAAAAAGGGGGCTGTAACTGTTATAGGTGGCGGGGATTCTGCGGCAGCTATAGCTAAAGCGGGTCTCGATAAAGATGTAAGCCACGTCTCAACAGGCGGCGGCGCAAGCCTTGAGTTCCTTGAAGGAAAAGTCCTTCCCGGGGTTGAGGCACTAACTAATAACTAATTTTTATGGCAAAAGAAAAGAAAAAAGCAAAAAAATCATCCAATACCAAAAAGTCTGTTAAAAAGACAAAAGCAGATAAAAGCAGCAAATACCCAAAAGAACCATTATTTTTAGATAGAAATGAATCGCAGACCGGTCCGGTTCCGGAAGTGTACAAATTCCTTAAAAATGTGGATATGCAGCTGCTATCATGGTATTCCAGAGATTTTATGCAGGGCATAAAATCAAGACTCTCAAAAAGGATTGCTGATGATTTTGGCTTCGATGAAAAACATGTACTCTTAAGTTACGGCTCTGAAGATCTTCTGAAACAGATCATTCACTGTTATGTTAATCCCGGTGATAAAATACTTATTCCCCGTGAAGCATGGTGGTACTACAAAAAAGTCGCATCAGAGCGCGGCGGCACTAATGTTGAGTACCCGATGAAAAAAGGTACAATGGATGGTATTCCGTATTACCTGTATGATGTTGATACTATGATACAGATATACAACGATACCAAGCCAAAAGTGGTTGTAATTGCATCACCAAACAACCCAACCGGTAACCGCATCGATTCAAAAGACCTGAAAAAATTCCTTGATGCTACAAAAGATACTATCACTATGATAGATGAAGCATACTGGGGATTTGGCTCAACTGAAAATGAATACGTTAAGCCATATATTGATGAATATCCAAACCTGATAATCTGCAGAACTTTTTCAAAGTTCTTCGCACTTGCAGGTTTTCGCATAGGCTTCGCGTTTGCCGGCAAAAATCTGGATGTACTTATTAACTTCACAACCAGGTATCTTGGCTACAACCGTGTTTCAGAAAAACTCGGTGAAATTGCACTTGATAACATTAAGTGGTATCTGAAGATCGGCAAACAGTACGAAAAAGATAAAGAAATGATGTACAAAACATTCCTTGGTTTAAAAGGATTTGTACCGTTCAGATCATTTGCGAACTTTATGCTGGTTGATATTCCCGTGGATATACGCATGGGTCTGAAAAAATACCTGGATGACCGTAACCTGCGGATCAAGTTTCTTGATGAGGACGCGTTCAGAACTGAAGCGAGAATTTCTCTTGGAACAAAAGAAGAGAATAAACTGCTTATGGATACAATTGTTAAGTACTGCAAAGAGATAAACTGGAAATAAACTATGGCATGGGCCGCTATTTACGAACTGAAAAATAAATATTGAGTTTATACAGCCAATACAAGTCATCTCTGAAAGCTATTGAGGTCGAAGAAATATTCGACCTCATTCTTTACCGTCCGCTTGCCTTCCTTTTTGTTAAGGCAACTTACTCCATAAATATAACCCCCGATATGGTATCAGTGGCAGCGCTTACAATAGGCTCAACTGCCGGTATTATGTTCGGTTTTGGAAGCTATACATTTCTGGTCATTGGTGCGATCTTATATTTTACCAGCAATGTGCTTGATTGCGCCGACGGACAGATTGCCCGTCTGAAAAAGAACGGCACAAAGGTCGGCAGGATCGTTGATGGATTTGTTGATTACATCGTTAGCATATTTGTTTTTGTAGGTATTGGTATCGGGTTGACAAAGCAGTTCCATTGGCATGAAGTGAACCTTTGGGGAAATTCTTTTTTACAGTGGGATCCGGTAGTATATATCTGGGTTGCGAGCATTCTGGGTGCAATATCATCAGCCGTTCAGGCGTTTTATTTCGATTTTTACCGCAATAAATTCCTTGAAGTGGTTTACGGCAGAGCACAGAATATCATAGAAGAAATTAAGGAGTACGAAGATGAAAGCGAGCGCCTGAAAGAAAACGGCTCGCATGGTTTTCAGCGGTTTTTGATCTCCATTTACCTCAAATATTCAGCGCTTCAGCTTAAAATTCAGAAAGACCACGAAGAAAATCACAACGAACAAAAGCCGAATCCAAAGGTCTATTATGCCAAAAACCGCCTGCTGCTCAGGCTGTGGAGCTATGTAGGTTCAACAACTCATATAACTTTATGCGTAGTTACCGCATTGCTTGGCAATATGGAAGCTTTTCTTATTATCTGCATTTTGCCTTTAAATTTACTTATGTTAGTTTTATTTTTAGTACAGAAACAGGTAAATAAAGTTACTGTTTAAGTTTCAGATGTCATAAGTCAGGTTGTAAGTTGTATTTATAATTGCAAAGAATTTGTTATTAAGAATTATAACATTTTTTAATCAAAAAAATTATCAGATAAGTCATGAAAAAGGTAAAATTTACAAAATTTATTTTACTTTCGTTTTTGCCGGTAATCCTGTTCATTTCATCAGGATGTTTTGATGTTAAGAGGGAAATTGTTATGAATCCCGATGGCTCAGGTGATGAAAATCTTTACGTAACGCTTGATAAGGAGTTTTTTGAAAGAATGGATATACTTGCGACCAGTGATGCCACTGGTAAATGGAAAAAACGCGCAGATAGCGTTAAAAATAACAGCATGATTGAGGACCGTATCAAAATGGATATGGGCAGGGTCGGCGGGACATCAGTTAAAGAAGTGGAGGTTACTTCAAATGCTGACGGCACCAAAGAAATATTTTTGCAATATCATTTTGATGAGCCGATCGTTCTGCTTAAGGTTATTAAGGAATGTACTTTCAGCTGGTCTAACCAGCTTCCGGTGCAGTTCAGTACTTTAAAATTCCAGTATGATGAGGGTGACTTGTTCTTTAAACATACTACCCGTAAAGCTGAGCGCAGCTTTGATGATGAACTTATGAACAGCGTATTCAGTCCGACTTATGCCGCCAAAAGAGTTACTTATACCATTGAATTCCCCTTTGATGTAAAGGAATCCAATGCAATGACTTCTTCCGGCAGGATACTGACCTGGGAAATGACCATGGAAAACATTATGTTCAACCAGCAGACCGATACCGCTTCGCTGGTGAAAGACCCTACCTTAGAGCTGACTTATGCTGAAAAAATTGACCGCTCAATAGGTAAGGTTAGCCAGAAAGAAAATCCTTTAATAAGAGTGCAGGTTTATAACAGGAATAAAGAACCCGTCAAAATAGGCACAGGTGTTGTATTAAAAGAAGGACTTTTAGTGACCAATTTTGAGCTTATGAACCTGATAGAAGGTGCGGGTTTCTTTAGTGTTATATTGCCATCTGATTCGCTTGCAGGAATTGACGATATGACGGAAAAAGATCTTGACCAGAAACAGGACCTTGTGTTCTTAAGGTACGGCGCGCCTGATAAGTTCAAATCAATTAAATACGCTATGCTTTCATCTGCCAAGTATGGCGATAAAGTTAAGCTGTTCTACTATCCAAACACACTCTCATCTGTTGTGTATTCAATGGATGGAATGATGTCAGCGGTGAAAAAATGGACAAATAACACAAGTGTTATTGAAATTAAGCCAAATAAACCTATATCACTGGATGGCGGCGCGGTATTTAACGAGGCAGGTGATTTCCTTGGAATGATAACAAAAGCTTATGACGGGGAAGTGGGCAAGAT
>CAZQYL010000096.1:0-8856 GCA_964597425.1 uncultured Ignavibacteriales bacterium
CGGATACCGTTTATATCTACTGCTGTATTTGTAGCTGTTGGCCATGTAACGCCACCATCTGTTGATTTTGCATATCCTAAATGATCTTCAGTTGAGTTCTGACCGTTTGTTGTGCAATGAGCCCAAATAACGTAAACAACGCCGCCAGGACCAACTCTTACATCGCATCCCTGCTGGTGATGACCTGATGCAGGAACCGGTGAAATTGGCTGAGCTGTTGACCATGTAGCACCGCCATCTGTTGAATATGATCCAACGATACGGTTAATATATGTTCCGCCGAAGTTTGTCCATACTGTGTAAGCACGGCCAAAGAACGGGCTGCCTGATGTTTCATCGACTGCTGAGAAGTTCTTATCAAAACTTGATGCACCCGGGAAGTTCATATCAAATACCCATGAAGTTCCGTTATTTGTTGAGTGACCAAAACCCTGGATACTTGAGAGTCCAAGTCTGCCAGCCCATGTGCTGCCTGTTGGCCATATTATTGCACCGGGATCACCGCTGTTTGGTGTGTACATCTGGAAGTTACCTGACCATGATGTACCGCCGTTATTTGAAAAACAGAATCCTGTTCCCCAGAATGACGGACCGTATGAATTCCATGATGCGAACATTACAGAGCCATTGCCCTTCATTGTTGTTGCATCAATTTCACTCTGTGTTGCTGTGTGAGGGAAAGGTCTAACGTTAGGAGGAAGAACTAATAATTCTTCGCCTGTGTTAACTACTCTAGTAGTAGTGTTCGGATTCTGGTAATTAACCTGATCCTGAGCCTGCGGTAAGTTATAGTATTCACCTGTTGGATAGACTTTCGTCATAGGTGTTTTCCATACGTAATCAGGCACATCCTGTGTAAATACATTGCCAGTTAAGATCAATGCGCACACAATTAAAAGTGTTGATTTTAATTTCATCATTTCCTCCTGGGTATAAATTTATTACACCCAAATGATTTAAGTTTGGTTTATTAAAAAGTGATTTATTATCTTGCATTTTAAGCTAATAATTCCAAAAAAGCAAGTTTATTTTTAATATTTTTCTAGGAAATTTAGCTATTTATTTCTTAGTAGTATATATAATGAACTAAAACTCACGGATGAATTTATCTACTTTTTTACTTCGTTTTTGTAACCCTTTATTTTTAATTTTTGGTTATTTTGCAGTATGCGGATAACAAAAAAGATACTATTTTTCCTTTATTTTTCAACTTTTGTAACAGGCAGCTGTTTGGGGCAGGTGTATTGGCTTAATAATCCCTCACCAACTCAAAAAAACTTAACAAAAAGTCTCTTTGTAGATTCACTTTACGGCTGGGTAATAGGAGACTCTGGTACAATTATTAATACTACAAACGGCGGAGCCAACTGGAGCGTTCAGACCAGCAATCTATATAGCTCTGAACTTCAGGATATTACATTTATTTCAAGAACCACCGGCTGGATACTTTCATACGATTCTACCTATAAAAGCTTCTATATAAAGACAACAAATTCAGGATTATCCTGGGTCAAAACGTATTACCCTGATACTACCACGATACTTAAAACTATTTATTTTCTGAATTCACAAACCGGATTTGTTTCCGGCTTCAGCGGTAATATTTACAGAACTACCGATGCCGGCAACAGGTGGGAAAACTGTTATATAGATACTACAAGCTGTTTGTACCTGTTTCCGAAGAATGACATTTACTTTATCAATGATCTGACAGGCTATGCCTGCGGAGGCGTGCTGGACCTGCAGGGTATTTTCGTTAAGACAACTAATGGCGGAAGCAGCTGGTTTTCTATGTGTGTTGCCGCTGAACCGCTCAATAAAATAATGTATTTGGGTAACAACAGGCTTGCAATAATGGGCGGTGACTATGACCTTGGCAGTATTCTCGCGGTTTCTTCAAACGGCGGCTCTAACTGGGCTTATGAACAAACCGGATGTTTTGGAAACGCTACCGGTTTTTCTTTCAGAACACCCTCAGAAGTTTGGGCAGCGCTCAGCTTTTCGGGTAAGTTTGCTGTTAATCTGGATTCAATGAAACCGGGCACACCCTGGCAGTGTTTTGAAACACCAGGAAATATTGCTGTAAGTGATGTTGTATTTCTATCTTCAAACCGTGGGTTTGCATTTGGTGAAGGCGGCAGGATATTTAAGTATAACGAAAATGTAATCGGGCTTCAGAATAATAACAATACCATACCAACGCAAAGTACATTGTACCAAAACTACCCAAACCCGTTTAATCCTGAAACTATAATAGAGTATTATGTTTCTGAGCCGGGGTCAGTTGAAATTACAGTGTATGACGTGAACGGAAAAGAAGTGAGGAGTTTTAATGAAGGCTTTAAACGTGCCGGAAATTTTAGCCTGATATTGAATTTAAATGAACTGCCATCAGGTGTGTATTTTTATTCGCTTTATACCGGGGGAAAAACTATGAGTAAAAAAATGGTTTTGATAAAGTAATTCTTAAATGGATTTATTCTTTCCCGAATAATTTGATGTTAAACAAAAAGGCGCCAATTACGGCGCCTTTTGTTTTGCTTGAAACTGTTATACTGCTGATACTTCTATTTCACTAGCCTTAGAAACAAGGTTGCATAAATAACTCCGTTATTTAATTAAAACCATTCTCTTAACTGAAGTGAACTCACCTGCATCAATTCTGTAGAAGTAAATTCCGCTTGCGTAATTTGAAGCATTAAAACCAACCGTATGGAAACCGGGCTGTTTCACTTCATTTACAAGCGTTGCTATTTCTTTACCCAGTACATCATAGATCTTCAGTGTAACGTTAGTTGGCTTAGGAACTGAAAACTTAATTGATGTAGATGGATTGAACGGATTCGGATAATTCTGTGACAATGAAAAATAATTAGGTATTTCAACTGTCTGCAAGCCGCCTGTTATTGTCTGGTAAGTAACCTGAATGCACCATGCTTTCAGCAGACCTGTATCGCCTGCGGCATCGTCGGTAACATTAAGTACCCATGTACCGTTTACGGGGATATCGTTCAATGCAATTAAAGGTGAGGAAGGTCTCCATGTGCCCGTAAAAGGTGCAGTGCCTGCAGGTAATGATGAAGCCGCTGAATCATTTAGTACTGTACCTATAAAGTTATCACCGCTGCCGCCAACATGATTTATAATATTGCAGCTTGCTGTACCTTTAGTTAATGTCATGGTAAGATCAGCATCCCATGTATGTATGATAGTATCAATTCTGACGTTAACATCAACAACGTTAAATGCATTTACAATATTCACAATTATGGAATCTTTTAACGTTGCGTTATCAGGGATCAATAGATTCAAGCCGTTCCTGCAAATCTGTGTCTGTGAATTGACAAGTCCGGCCGGAGCAACTGTTACAACCTGTGTAACTGTATCGTTAGTCCTGTTTTCATCAATTGCTGCAGCACTGATAATCCTTAAAGTATAGCTCCCGGCTGCTGTTGGTGTCCATGCAAATGATGATGAATCAACAGCACCAGAAGGCAGAGCTGCTATGGTATTTGTTGTTAATGTGGTTCCGTTAATTGAAAATCTTACCGGCAGATTTGTCTGCGCATTCGTTCCGCCGTTAGTTATCTTTGCTTTAATTGTGTAAGAAAGATTAACAGTAAATGAGGTTGGCAGGCTTAAATACGGACCGGCAACAACATCATTTGCAGGAAGTGAAGGCGGCGGACCGACTGCAAGCAGTGCCAGGTTCGCGTTGATTATGCCATATCCCATTTCGTTGTTCCACGTGTTGCCAAGCTGCGGTAAAGGACCCGCTGAAGTATATGAATACGCCCCTCTTTTCTGTGCCGTTCTGTTCAGCCTTGCTCTGACAGTATCCCAAGTCTGGGTTGAATCCTTGGAAAGGACCAAAGCTGCAACACCTGAACAATTGGGCGTAGCGCTTGAAGTTCCGTTAAATGTACTTGTATAGCCACCGCCCTGAACGGTTGCGTAAATTTTTACACAGGGTGTAACCAGGTCAGTTCCTGTTCCGTAGTTTGAACCCCACCAGTTTTCAAGGTCACAACTTGTTGGTGATTTTCTTTCGTTGCACGGTGAAACACCGCCAACTGAAATAACAGTTGTCAGTGTTGCCGGCCAGCTAACCGCACCATTTCCATTGCCTGTTGCGAAACACCATACAATACCTTTTCCGTTACGACCAAGTGTTGTACCGTCAAGTATAGCGTTATCAGCGGCACTTATCGGACTTCCGCCTCCCCAGGAATTGCTGCTTATCCAGCAATCGCCAAATGTTCTAACGCCTATCATGCCATTTGTTATAGCGGCTGTTGTGGTGCTTCCGCCTGAATTGAAGATCTTTGCAGAAAATACTTTCGCGTTTGGCGCAACACCGGATATACCGATTGTATTATTACCAAGAGCGGCAACTATTCCGGCGCATGATGCGCCATGACCGTAATCATCGTAGCCGCCGTACGTATCGGCGTAATAATTATAATTGTACCCGTTAACAACGTTTACAGAAAGATCAGGATGGGTTGTATCAATACCTGTATCAACAATAGAGATCCTGCACTGCTGGATACCTGTTGTCTGGTCCCAAGCACTATCAAGTCCCATATCATTATTCGCAGTACCGTTGCCTGTAACAGGTATATTTGTTCCGGTATTTATTGCTGACCACTGCATCGGAAAGAACTGGTCATTCGGAATGATCTGCAGCAGGTTAGTATAAAAGAATCCGGGATCAGCGTAATTAACAACGCCATTTTCATATACTTCATTTGCGAAATCAATTGAAGTCTTATTAGGTGCGTTGGGTACCTTAACAATGTATGAAAGTCCGCCTGTCAGTTCAAGCTGCTTAACTATGGTCATACTTTTGCTGCTCAAATAACTTTCGACCTGCTGCCTGCTGAAATTCGGTTTGAACTGAAGGATAATGTTATCTTCGCAGCCAATAAGGGTATTGTTATTGCCGTAGCCCTCTCTCATTCCAAAAACAGGTGAAGCAAATTCTACTGAATTAACTGATTCCAGATTACTTACTATAGTATTAATTGATGTGTTATCAAGTGCAGCCCTTAATTTGATGAATTGTCTGACATCATTTTTTTCGAATGAGTAGTCAGAGGGAATTGAGCCGTATGAACTGATCATATTCTCAAATTCCTGTTTACTCATCTCATTTTTCAGCTTAACATAAATGAGGTCCGCTTTGTGGGTAAGGTAATACCTTTGACCCTGGTAATAATAGTAATCAGTTATATCACCGGCATTAGAGCCGGGAGTGTAATTATTCCATCCAATGAAACCTGATGAGACTGCCAAAACAACTATCAGCAGCAATTTGGATAATTTATGCATAAAAATGCTCTCCTTAATTAGATTTAAAATTTTTCGTCCGTTTAGAACGTTTAAGTATCGATTGTTCAGAAAATTGAATGTAAAGATTATTAATTGAAAAAGAGAATAAATGGAGAATAAAAAAACTGGACCATTTAAAATAGTGAGTAAGCTAATATCTTTACATTTTTCGTTCTTTCAGAACAACAAAAGAAATGACCAGTGTCCATTTTATTCCTCCTGTTTATCAATTATATAATATAGTGTATGATAAACAATAAAATGAATACTCAATATTGAATCTACTCAAAATTCGTGTTTTTTGCTTAAATAGTCAAGATTAATATAGGGAAAAACCTAGCGAAAATCGGTATTTTTACAGGATTTTACTTCTGTACAAAGGTTTTGAGGAAATTATTTACGTACATTTTTTTTATTTCGGCCATATCGGCCTTTTTACCTGTGATCTTTTCGATACTTGTGACTCCTTTATGGAATATACCGCACGGGATTATTTTATCAAAGTAGCTAAGATCCGTGTTAATATTAAAAGCTATGCCATGCATGGTGATCCACCGGGAGACTTTAATACCAATGGCGCATATCTTCTCTTCACCAACCCAAACTCCTGTGAACTCTTCTTCACGGTGAGCTTCAATGCCCAGCTCTTTTAGTGTTAAAATCACGGTTTCTTCAAGATCGCGTAAATAGCGGTGTGTATCTTTGTAATAATTGTTAAGATCAAGTATAGGGTATGCTACCAGCTGCCCCGGTCCGTGGTAGGTTATATCGCCTCCGCGGTCAATTTCGTAGTATGAAATACCTTTGGCTTTCATTTCCTCATCATTGATAAGTATATGATCACGCGAACCGGTTTTGCCAAGAGTATATACATTATTATGCTCTACAGTATATAGTATATCATCTGCAGAACCCTGCTGCTTCTTTAAGTGAGTTTCTTTCTGCAGGTCCCAAACATCTTTGTAATCTGCGAAACCGAGATCTTTATGTATTACAGGCATTTCAGGTTGTTTACTTCCGCTGTTAGGGAACAAGTTTAGCATAAAAAGGTTTTAAGTAATATTCACTTTGAAATCACTAAAAACTCACGGAAATTCAGTGAAAATAAACGCTATCTGCATTATATATATATAAATTGCGGGTTTTATTTAATAAATAACTTGATTTTACAAGTTGAAATTTTTATATTCGGTTCTGAAATTGGCGTATTAGCAAAATTAATCAAGGAGAAAGCAATTATATGAAAAGACTACCAGGCCTTCTTTATATATTATTCGCCTTCATCTCACTTCAGTATCTTGCAGGATGCGGAGGTTCTAACGTGGATGAAGAAGAATCTGCTGAAAAGAAGAAGAAAAAAGACTCGGTGAGTGTATATACTGCGCTTGAAAACGCGAGGATACATTATACCAAAGCACTTCAGTTCAACGAGCAGGCTGATTCAAAATCTTCGAAAGAGGAGTTTGAAGCGGCTTTAAAGGATCTTAACAAAATAGATACAAAGAATTTGGAAAAACATCTTGGCTGGGAAAAAGATTACAAAGAAATAACCACCAGTGTTGTGCAGGATTTTATCACTGCAAATGCCGATCTCGATGAAAATCATAAAGTATTTAAACTGGCAAGCAAGCTTGGCATTAAATACGAGAAGATAGAGAGTAAATCATTTTCAAATACATTCAACCCTGACGAATTGCCCCAGTGCACAGAAATACCTTTGGTAGAAAACGGCCCGGTGCAGGATTACATTACGTATTTCACGGGTACCGGCAGGAAGTACATGGATAAATGGCTCTTCAGGCTCGGGAAATACTCTAACCTGATGCGAAGCATACTTAGAGAGAACAATGCCCCGGAAGAACTGATATACCTTTCAATGATAGAATCAGGGCTTGACCCGAAGATCAGCTCATGGGCAGGAGCAATAGGTTTATGGCAGTTCATGCCAACCACAGGTTCGGCTTACGGTCTGTATTATGACGGAAGCACTGATGATAAACGTGACCCCGAAAAAGCAACTGATGCGGCAGCAAGACATTTGAAAGATCTTTATAAATCATTCGGCGACTGGTACCTGGCAATGGCATCTTACAATGCAGGTCCCGGCAGAATTACCAGCGCGATAAAAAAATCAGGTTCAACCGATTTCTGGACCTTGCGTGACTACCTTCCCAAGGAAACAAGGAACTACGTTCCGCAATATATTGCAGTTGCTTTGATCTGCCTCAATCCATCCAAATACGGATTCAATGATGTTGAATGGGGCAAACCGCTTGAGTATGACAGGGTCGTAGTTAAAGCGGCACTAACAGTAGATGAAA
This sequence comes from uncultured Ignavibacteriales bacterium, assembly GCA_964597425.1. Classification (GTDB taxonomy): domain Bacteria; phylum Bacteroidota; class Ignavibacteria; order Tepidaquicellales; family OLB5; genus OLB5. The sequence goes on from CAZQYL010000096.1 coordinate 7,656, forward strand.
TTGCCTCGCTATCAAACACGGATGTTGAAACCATCCGCGACCTGAATTCGCAGATGCTGAGTGATATTACGCCGGTGTTTGATGACGGTTACCTGATAAAAATACCTAAGGGCAAGTTCAAGGATTTTACCGAAAATTACGAGGCCGCAAGCCATATCGAAAAATACAGCTTTAAGCCGATCTACGACGGCAATGAAGGTACTGCTTCTGTGAACCACGAAGAAAGTTACACATATTATAAAGTATCAGATTACCACGTAGATGATAAGAGATACATCATTAGCACAACTAACCGCGAGCTTGTTTTCCATGATATTTCCGAAACCGAAGATCTGTATAACGTTTCACTTAAATATGCTGTAAGGCCAAGTGACCTGAGGTTGTGGAATAACATCAATTACGGTATGTATCCTAAAAAGGGAGATAAGCTTTCTGTTTGGCTTACAAAGGATAAATATAAAGAACTATACGGCTCAGTTGAAGAAGAAAAGAAAACTGAAAATATCACTGAAAGTACAATAAAAGATCCGGGCAAGGATGAAGTCATAGAAGAAACAAATTCCGAAGGCACAAATGAAACTGTACTGGTTAATAAAGAACATAAAAACGATCCCGATGTAAAAAAAGATGTTGAAGTTAAGAAAGATACAGAAGTAAAAAAAGACGTAGAGGTAAAAAAAGATACAGAAGTTAAAAAAGAAAAGAAAACCAGCACTGATACTAAGAAGAAAAAACAAAGCTACCAGACCTATACTGTTAAAGAAGGCGATAACCTGACCGAAATAGCTGATTCATACGATGTTGATATAGTTGATATAAAAGACTGGAACGAGCTTGAGTCTGATAAGATAATGGTAGGACAGAAGCTGAAAATATACTCAGATAAAAAAGTTACTTCATCAAGTAAAAAATCCAGGACATACACTGTAAAAGAAGGCGATAACCTGACAAAGATCGCTGACGCTAATGGTGTATCTGTTGCAGATATAAAAGAATGGAACGGCCTGGAAAGCGATGTAATTGTTGAAGGACAGGTATTAAAACTTTATTCAACAAAAGAAACCACCAAGAAAGAAAAGAAAGAGACAAAAAGCAAAACTACATATCACACGGTTAAAAAAGGCGAAACGCTGGGTAAAATTGCTGATAAATATGACTGCACTATTGCTGACCTGAAAAAATGGAATAAGATAAAAGGTGA
>CAZQYL010000097.1:0-8773 GCA_964597425.1 uncultured Ignavibacteriales bacterium
GGCAGTGCGTTATATACTAAATTGCTTAAAACTACAAATGGCGGAGCAACCTGGGATTCTATTAATACAAATACTAGATTCAACGCGAATAATTTATTCTTTGTTAATGGCTTAACCGGTTTCATGAACATACATTCAGGTTGGATATACAAAACTACAAACGGGGCAGCTACATGGGATAGTGTAGCAAATACGGGTTCACCGGGGAAATTTTATTTCATTAATCCAAATACAGGTTTTGTATCCGGACATTATAAAACGACAAACGGCGGAGTTACCTGGACAACTTTATCAATTCCAGCAGGTAATTTTTATTATAACGGAACAGAAACATATTCAGCGACAGGTGACAACGGCAGTATTTACAGATCAACAAACAATGGTTCTAATTGGGTAAATTACAGGCAATCAGTTCACTATGGTTATACGAATAAAGTACAGGCAATTGATGAAAACATCGCCTTCATAGGATGTGATAATGGAACGATACTAAAAACTGTTAACGGCGGTGATAACTGGAGTCCAATGGTTGATTCAACAATCGACCATTACAATACTATTTTTTTCTTTAATTCATTGACAGGTTTAGGTGCAGGTCAATCCCGTTTTGCGGGTTCAAATATTAAGAAGACTACAAATGGGGGATTGAACTGGTATCCAGTTATTATGCCTCAAACTGAACAGATCTTTAATTTAGAATTTGTATTTGACTCTATTGGTTATGCGGGCGGCAAACAAGGGTCTTTTGTGAAATCAACTAACAAAGGAGAAGTGTGGAGTAGCACCGGTTCCTTTGATTCTTATGCAACGGGCGGTATTGATTTTATAAACCCAAATACAGGATTCTGGGTTGGCTCAAGTTATATAACAGATGCTCAGATAAGGAAAACCACGAACGGTGGATACAATTGGACGGAAACCCTGCTTGATTCTGTTGAAATGCTTTTTGATGTCAAATTTAAAAACTCTAATACAGGTTTTGCTTGCGGATATTATCCAACTGCAACAGGATATTTTGGAGCCATTTGCATGACCACAGATCAGGGAAATTCATGGGGTGTTCAATATCCGCAGACAAAGATAATTTATGAATTGAGTATTGCAGACAGTAATACTATTTATGCAAGTTGTGATGGCGGTAAGATCCTGAAATCCACAAACGGTGGCATTAACTGGGGAGTATTTCAATCATGTTATTCCAGTTATATTGAAAGCATTGATTTCCTAAACCAAAATACAGGTTATGCCTGTTCGTACGGCGGGATAATAATCAAAACCACAAATGGAGGCGGTGAGCCAATCGGTATTGAACCAATTAGCAATATTATTCCTAACGAATTTAAATTATACCAAAATTATCCAAACCCGTTCAACCCGGTTACTAAAATTAGGTTTTCAATTCCCATGAGTTCTCAATCAGATGTCGTGAATATTTTTATCTACGATGTAACAGGAAGGGAAGTTGATAGCTATCCATTGGGCAACCTAAAAGCGGGTATATATAGTATAGAGTTTGACGGCTCAGAATTTGCAAGCGGGGTTTATTTTTATCAGTTAGTGATCGGTGAGTTAACGCAAACAAGAAAGATGGTACTGATAAAATAGTACTTTATAGCTTTGCTCCGATTGAGTGAGGCCTTTACTCAGCAGCCTAATGTTTAAGTTGGTAATTCAGGTACATTTCCCGGGTATTTCTCATTTTATACCGAACTTATCCCTTTTTTCACACCTATAAATTCTTTATAATTGTGCTTACCCAGCCACCAATATATGGTTTTTTCGCCTTTTTTGAAGAAAAGACCTATTTAAAATGAAATAAGATTCTAAGGTTTTTTAAATGAATTAAGTTCTAAATCTATAATTATGTCAATAAAAGTAAGCAATTTAACGAAATACTACGGTGACTATTTAGCCGTCGATAATATTTCGTTCGAAGCAAAAAAAGGAGAGATCCTTGGATTTCTGGGACCCAATGGTGCCGGTAAATCAACTACAATGAAGATAATCACAACATTTTTGCCTCCAACAACCGGAACAGTAGAAGTTGATGGCTATGATGTTGAGGATAAATCGCTTGAGGTGAGGAAAAAACTAGGTTACCTTCCTGAGCTTAACCCGCTTTATTACGATATGAACCCGGTTGATTACCTCGATTTTGTCGCTAAGCTCGATGGCATTCCCGATGGCGAAATTAAGAAAAAGCGTGAAGAAATGATCAGGGTTTGCGGCCTTGATTCAGTTCGCAAAAAAGATATCGGAACGCTTTCAAAAGGTTTTAAACAGCGTGTTGGACTTGCGCAGGCGATGATAAACAATCCTGATGTACTTATACTTGATGAACCTACTTCAGGTCTTGATCCGAACCAGATCATAGAGATAAGAAACCTTATCAAAAAACTTGGCAAAGAAAAAACAGTAGTACTTTCAACACATATCCTTTCAGAGGTTACCGCAACCTGTAACAGGGTAATAATTATTAATAAAGGAAAGATTGTTGCAAACGGCACCCCGGAAGAGCTTCAGGCTAAATCAAAAGGTCAAAGCCTTGTTATACTTGAAGTGAAGAACAACTGCGATAAGAACGCGCTTTCAGGCGCTCTTAAAGAAATTCGTAATGTAAACAAGGTTGAGTTCGTTAAAGATAACGGTGACTCATTCCTCTTTAATATTTACGGAGATCATGGCGCGGATCTGAGGGAAGTAATTTCAAACAAAGTAATGCAGCAGAAAGCAATGGTGCTTTCTATGCAGGCAAAACATTCATCTTTAGAAGATATATTCAGGGAGTTAACAAAGTAATAATATGAATACACAGAATATTAAAACAATTTTTACAAAAGAGCTCAAGTCTTATTTTAATTCCCCGATAGCGTATATTGTAATGATAGTCTTCATGGCTATTTCGGGATTTTTGTTCACCATGAGCTTTTTCCAGATCAATATCGCTTCAATGCGTGAATTCTTCGGCAGTTTCTTCATTCAGCTGGTGCTTTTTGTGGTGTTTATTCCCGCAATAACAATGCGCAGCTTTTCTGAAGAAAAAAAGCAGGGTACTCTTGAGTTACTGCTTACCAAGCCGATAACTGATATCGAGCTTATTTTAGGAAAGTATCTTTCAGCTCTAACATTAATAGTAATTACACTTTCACCAACTATTTTATATTTTATCATCATTAAAATGATAGGCCCTATCTCTTTCTGGCCGTTCTTAACCAGTTTGTTGGGTTACATCTTAATGAGCGCATTTTTTATAGGTATCGGTGTATTTGTTTCATCACTCACAGAAAATCAGATAATTGCTTTTATAGTCAGCGTTCTTATTTGTCTGTTTTTCTTCCTGTTCGGCAAACTGCTGATAGTTTTCCCGACCTCGGTAGTTTCATTTTTTGAATACCTGACAACAGACTATCATCTGAGCAATATATCAAGAGGTGTTATTGACTCACGAGTACTGATATATTATTTCTCAATGATATTCTTTACAATATTCTTAACAAAGGTATCACTTGAAAGCAGAAAGTGGTAATTTAAAGCAGCAGAAGATTTGAACAGGTTTAAATAAAATAAATAATAAGCATTTTAATATACACATATGGCAGAAGAATTAGAAAATAAAGACGAATTGCAGAATGAAGAGGAAGTAACCGAAGAGTCTTCCGAAGAAATTGTGCAGGATGAAAGGCTTACCAGCAGAAAAAAGAAAACCGAGTCCAGAAGGCGCCAGGCAATTATAAGCGTACTGCTTGTTGCAGGTATTCTTGTGGTATTGAATGTTATAGCTGTTAAGGTATTTTTCCGCTGGGATCTTACCCCAAACAAGATCTATACACTTTCTGATGCAAGTAAATCAATTGTATCAAAGCTTGACGATAAGCTTGTAGTTAAGGCGTATTTTACAGATAATTTACCGGCGCCATATAACAATAACCGCAGGTATTTGCAGGAATTGCTTGATGATTACCGCAATGCATCTGACGGAAAGATAACCTACGAAATTATCAGTCCAAGTGACCAGGATGAGCTTGAAAAAGAAGCGCAGAAGTACGGCATACAGCCTGTACAGGTGCAGACCGTGAAAAATGACAGGGCAGAAGCTCTGAAAGCATACATGGGGCTTGTAATGTTATTTGGCGGCAAGCAGGAAGCACTTCCTTTCATAGGAAGCACAGAAAACCTGGAGTATGAAATTACCGGCGTTATAAACAGACTTACACAGCCTGAACTTAAGAAGATCGGTATTTTAACCGGTAACGGTATGCCCGGTGTGGAAAAGATCAGTAAGGTTAACCAGTATTTAACCAAGTTCTATAATGTAACAAATGTTGATGCTTCAAAAAATAATCCCATTCCCGCGGATATTAAAACACTCATAGTATTTTCGCCAAAAGCTCCGCAGCAGCAGCAGCAGCAAATGGGAATGCAGCAAACACCGCCTCCTGTTGTGCCTGAAAATGTAAAATTTGCAATTGACCAGTTCATTATGAACGGCGGCAAAGTAGTTTTCATGATGAGCAGGGTGAACGTTTCTTCACAGCAGCAGTTCCAGATAGCACAGGTTACAAACACCGGCCTTGAAGACCTGCTTGAAAATTACGGTGCAAAGCTAAACAGTACTATTATAACCGATAAAGAATGCGCATTTGTCCAGGTTCCTGTTCAGCAGGGTCCGCTGCAGATGTATACACAGATACCTTTCCCGTACTATCCTAAGATAGTAAATATAAACCGTGATATACCTTCGTTCGCAAATATCGGGCAGGTATTTCTTGGGTTTACAAGTGATATAGACCTCAATTTCGCAGGTTCAAAGGGCATTAAGGCATTGCCATTACTTACAACATCGCCTAAAACCGGCGTATCAAACGAATTCGCAATAGTTCAGGCATCCGGACAGATGCTTCCCGATTCAATGTTTAAAGCTAAAGATCTCAGCGTTGGCGCGATATATGAAGGTGTATTCAAAAGCTTTTACAACGGAAAACCAATTCCTTCAGATACATCAGCAGGTTCATCACCTGTACCAACAAGCGTAAAACCTGAAGGCCCGGGCGGAAAAATAATAGTATTGGGTAACGGCGATTTTCCGCAGGATGATTTCCGCGGACCGGATGAGAGCCTGTTGTTCTTCGCCAACATGATCGATTACATGAGCGATGACGCAGGATTATCAGCAATCAGGATGAAAGACGCAAATCCAAAACCGCTTGATTCAATTGAAGACAGCACGAAAACAATTGTGAAATACGGTATGCTTGCAGGTCCGCCTGTATTGGTTCTGCTCTACGGGTTGATGAGATGGAGAAAGAAAAAAGCAGCCAGAAGCTGAAACTTCCGGATAACTTCAGGAATTAATTAAAACAGATAAGTAAAAAAGTTAAGATATAACAAAAGCAGTTTATGAATAAAACAATTAAAATTTTACTCGCAGTATTTGCAGTACTTATTGCGCTGTACTTCCTTTTCTTCAGATCAAGCGAAAAGGTAACGACCGAAAAGATAGATGCCAAGCTGTTTGTGGCTGATTCATCAAAGATAGACAAGATAGAAATAGTTAAGAACAGTGAAACAATTGTTCTTGAAAAGGTCAATAACCAATGGAAGCTTTCAAAGCCGATCGATTATCCGGCGGATACCTCGAACATATACCTGATGCTGAGTGACCTGAAGAATTTTACGCTTGAAAGCGTAGCTTCCGAAAACCCGGCTAAATTCAACGGGTATCTTGATTCAGTTAATAATGCCAAGATCACAACTTACCAGGAGGGCAAGCCGCTTGGAACTTTCATTTTGGGTAAAACACAGGCTAATGATAATTCATATATCAAAAAACCTGAAGAGAACAGGATACTTCTGGCTTCAAATCTGACTGCGGCGCTGTTTACCAAGACATCAAAGGATTACAGGAATAAATTTATGTTTTCCATTCCAACTTACTCTGTGAACAGTATTACTTTCAAGTCAACAGATTCAAATAACGTTGATATGACAGTTTCAAAATCAGGTGAGAACAAATGGACAATTGGCGGTGACTCAGTTTCTTCATCCGTAATGGAAGGATTCTTAAATATACTGGCAAACTTCAATACTGATGACTTCAAGGATACGGTAATGACAACATTCCCGGTGCCGATCTATACAATTACCGTTAATACTTCATTGGGTCAGCCGACTGTAATAAATCTTTACAAAGAGCCTGTCACAGATCCAAACGGCGTTCCATCTTATATAACACAGGTAAGCGGCAACAACCAGCTGTTCAAACTGTTTGCAGCCCTTGCAACTCAGTTAATGAAAAAGAGATCAGATTTTATACCTCCGGCACCCAAGCCGCCAGGCAAATAAAAAGAATATCAGATAAAAAAAAGACCTGCTTTAATTAAGCAGGTCTTTTTTTATGCCTTATTACCAATTGTAATTATGCCGTTTTTCTTGTGAAGGATATTAATGCCGCGAATGCAGCCAGGTAACATACAGCCCCTGTCCAGTAAGAAGCTGATATTCCGTAATTCATAGCTATGATTATGGATATGACTGTTGCAAGCACGCTCATAACGCCGTTAATACCCCAAAGCCAGGGAGTGATACCCGGAGATCTGTCTCCTGCCAGTTTCATTCCTGCCGGGAAAGCCATCCCAAGAAGCAGACCCATAGGGAATAATGTAAGCACTGAAACAAGTATCCTTACTTCAGTTGAATACTCCCTGAAGGCATGAATAATAAATGGAGTAAATATCCCGAATAATACAAGGACCAGCAAAAGCACAATAAAACGTTTCCTGCTGCCTGCAGCAAATCCCGGTTTATCTGCCCCGCTGAAGTAACTGCCTATACCGCTTGATAGAAGCATTGTGAATAGTGCCGCGGCAAGGCTGTATGTCGGGTGTCCAAGGAAAATGTTAAGCCTTTGTATCTGCGATATTTCTATCAGCATAAAACCAAGCCCTATTGAAATGAAGAATATAAAGAATGATGATGTACCTTTTAGTTTAACTTTTTTAGCGGTGATCTTCAGTGGAATTACTATACACAAAAATGAGAGCAGTGACATTGTACCTGCAAGTGTAAGCAGTATAAATATAGCTTTGGCATTAAAGCCCATATCCCATGTGTTCCAGAACTGCGTATTTGGCAGGTCAGAGAAATTCATATAATGGAAAAAGAAAGGCTTATCATCGCTTGGAGAAGTAATATTAAGCGGGAAATTCTTATTCAGATCACCTCTTAAGTTCTCATTTGTGAGTTTTACAAATATTGAATCAGCCGCATGACGTGGTGATATTACATCTTCAAACTCAAAAGTTTTGCAAAGACTATCAACCATATTCAGATCTTTGCTGCCAAACGGCGACCGGCTGATAAGAAGTGTACCCGTGCCGCTTCTGTCTTCAATTCTTTCCTGCTGCTGGCACTTGATCAGCATTACGTGGCTGCGGATATCTTTAATTCCTGATTCGGTAAGTGCGTCAGCGGTAATATTCATAAGCCTGTAATGCTCAATAGGCTTGGCCCGGTAGAACCTTGTAACTGTAAGTATACCATCGGGTTTCAGCCTGCTGAAGAGCAGTTTCCATGTTTCTGTGGTGTACAAGGCATTTTCTGTGAGTACAAATGCGCCTGATGCCGCAGCTGACCAGTTATCAATTACAGATACCTGTATTATATCAAACTTCCTTGCGGTATCCATCCTTTGAATGTAACTGCGGGCTTCATCGCCAACAAACTCAACATTCGGGTATTTATCAAGGTGACCGGTGAAATTCCCGAAATCTTTGTTGATAGCACTTATCATATCCTTGTTTATTTCTATGCCAAGGATATTTTTTTGACCGAATGCCAATGAAGAAAGGACATCTCGTCCTGCACCGCTGCCTATTATCATTATATCGCCTTGCGGCCTTAAATACTGGGCAAGATTGGATACATCGTATTTAAGATGAGAGAGCTCTGAAGTATCGCCGTTAAAGTGTGATAGCACTGTTGTTGAGTGCGCGTCGATATTCAGCATAAGCTGCCTTATCTTCCGCGAGCGGTCATATTTATTGCTTAATCCCCAGCCAAAGGGTGTTTCAAATTTGGTTGAGTCGCCATCAATGCTCACACGGCTGAATGAATTCCACTTTTCATATAACGGTTTTTCGGACCACTCGCCGCGAACCCAGAACAATCTGAGAAGGGGTTCATGTTTTTGAACCAATACGGTATGGAAAACTGCAAAAACCAGGATAACCAGTGAGAAGACTGCAATTCCTTTGCCTAAAGAAGTTTTGATCTCTGAATTTTTGTTGAATGAGTATGCAGCGGCAGCAGAAAAAAGCGCTGTTATAAAAACTCCTGTGGGTCCGCCTGATACATTAAGTACCACAACAACCAGAATACAGCCTAAAGATGCGCCGATAAGATCAGCGGCGTAAAGTTTATTCACATTTCCGGGAAATCTTGTCAGCAGCAGAGATACACATATTCCGCTGAAAACGAACGGTACGGAAATTTCAGCGTAGGTAAAGGCGGTAACCGCCATACCAAATAATGACATTCCGTGAATGAACGGAATAAACAAATGTATAAGGAAACTTAGCAACGTTGCCAGGCTGAAATACAGCGCCTGTTTGGTCAATATTGAGTTTATTTTTTCCTGGGGGAATTTGTGCGGGAAGATATAAACAATTATTGCGCCTACTGTCATCCCGAACATGGCGAGTGATACAGCCATGAACGCGAAATGATAGCCCATTGTAACGCTGAATATTCGGGTAAGCAGTATTTCATACATTAA
>CAZQYL010000098.1:0-8663 GCA_964597425.1 uncultured Ignavibacteriales bacterium
TGGTGACGGATGAATATGGTTAACAATTATACCTTGTAAAGAAACCTCTATAAAGTCAATAATTTATTCGTGCGGATTAGTAGCCCGCCTGAATATGCGCATCTTGTTCATTAATATTATATTAGGGTTGATTAGTGAATGATAATTATTTATTTTGTAACTACATTCAACAAAGTTAAACAAACTAACAGTTAATATTATGCCTGATCCGAATTTAAATCTGGTGCCGGTTATTATTGCCGGTGTAATAAATATGATTCTCGGCGCACTTTGGTACTCTCCCCTGGTTACCGGAAAACTTTGGATGCGCTCTATGGGCAAAACTGAAGAGGAATTAAAACAGGGATTTTCATCTGCTGCAATGGGTATGACATACGTGGTAAACACAATTGCTTCACTTGTGTTTGCTTATGTGCTTGCACATTTGGTCAAATTCAGCATGGTTAACACGTTTTCCCAGGGCGTAATGATCGGCTTTTGGGTTTGGCTTGGCTTTGTAGTCACAACGGTCATTCCGGGTTATATGTATGAAAGCAGACCAAAGATGCTTTTCATTCTTTTCATAATTTACCAGTTGATATCTATTACACTAATGGGTGGCTTTCTGGCGATCTGGTAATTGGGTACTTCTGACAGAAGAACTTTTTATTTTCAACAGTTGTTTTATAGTGTAAGAATAATAACAAATTAGAGGAGGTTATTATGCGCACATTATTTTTGTCAATCGTGTTTCCGGCCTTTTTTATAATACTTGGCATAATCCTTATTTTATTGAGCGCTGATTACGGAATTTTCGTAACTGCAATTGGAGTACTTTGGCTGGTATTATCCTTCCTGATAGAATACAAAGAAGAAGAAGAGCAGCCGCTTGGTATCGGCAGAGGAAGGAAAAGATAACTTACAATTCTGAATGATGCCTGTTACTTCTGAAAATCAGATAAAAATCATATTCCAAAATGATACAGGTTATTTTATTCCGGAATAAAATTTATCATTTTTGTAACGCAGGAAAGATCGTGGAAATTCTGAAAGAAATGCTCTCTTAAACGAGCGAAAAAGGCTTTAACGGGTACATTTAATAATTTAATTTAAATAACTCTAAGAAAATCTACTACAAGTCATTCAATGGGTTGAAATGACTTTTCCGGAAAAAGAAGCCTGGTTCAAATGCGAACTGATCTATAATACGGAATCCCGGTTTTTCTAATCATAAGGTACAACCTTTCAATTAATGGGACTCATATCCGGGTCCCATTATTTTTTTGTCCAAAAATCACGCCAAACTTCAACATTTAAGCCCAATTTTTGTGATAAATATCATATTTTCATATGATACAGGTAATAGGATTTTGGGGCTTTCTGTGGCATTTTTGTATAATTTCTAACCATTTAAAATCACAAAAATGGATACAACTGCTAAATCACCTGAAAAAATTTCCCCGGTAAAAGAAAGAAAAGTTAAAGGCATGGTGGAAATTGAAATTTCAAAATGTAAAGGCTGTGAGCTTTGCAGATCTGCCTGCAAAGAGAATGCATTAACACTTTCAGATACTATAAATATAAAAGGCTACAGGTATATAATTGCTAATAACGACCTTTGTACAGGCTGCGTTAATTGTGCTTTAGTATGTCCGGATGCAATTATTACTGTATACAGAACTAACCCGAAGAAAAACGCAAAGCGTGAAGATATAACACCAAAGAATATTAAGGAAGAAATTAAAGCTATCATAACTTCACCCGCTTACGATGATTTAAGTCATATGGATTACATTTAACAATTTTAACTAAAATTTTTATGAAGCTGGACACTAGATTAATGAAAGGTAACGAAGCATTGGCTGAAGCTGCTATACAGGCCGGATGCGATGCTTATTTCGGTTATCCGATAACTCCTCAGTCAGAAGTGCTGGAATACCTGGCCAAAGAAATGCCTAAACGCGGAGGAGTTGTTTTGCAGGCAGAAAGTGAAGTTGCATCTATCAATATGATCTACGGCGCGGCCGGCGCGGGATTCCGTTCAATGACAAGTTCATCTTCTCCCGGCATGAGTTTGATGCAGGAAGGTATTTCATATATTGCAGGTGCAGAGCTTCCTTGCCTGCTGGTAAATGTTAACCGTGCAGGTCCTGGGCTTGGAACAATTCAGCCCGGACAAGGCGACTATTTCCAGTCAACTAAAGGCGGTGGACATGGTGATTACAGATTAATAGTTCTTGCTCCATCTTCTGTTCAGGAAATGGCTGATTTTGTATTCCTGGGTTTTGAACTTGCGGATAAATACAGAAACCCCGTGCTGATCTTAAGTGATGGCGCTATTGGGCAAATGATGGAAAAAGTTACATTTGGTAAGTTTAAGCCAACCAAGGTTGATAAACCCTGGGCAACAGTTGGGAAACCTGCATCAAGAGAAAGAAATTATATTACTTCTCTTCATATAAAATCGGAAGATATGGAAAAACATGTAGAACATATTTACCGGAAATATGATGAAGTAAAGAAAAATGAAGTGCGTTATGAGGAAATACTGACTGATGATGCTGAATACCTGGTTGTAGCTTACGGGTTAAGCGCAAGGATTTGCCATAAATCTGTTAATATGCTGAGAGAAAAGGGAGTAAAAGTTGGGTTGTTAAGACCAATAACTTTATACCCTTTCCCTGAGGAAAGAATAAACGAACTGGCCGATAAGATGAAGATCATACTGACAGTTGAGATGAATTCAGGTCAAATGGTTGAAGATGTCAGACTTTCTGTTAATGGGAAAGTTCCGGTTCATTTTTACGGCAGGCTCGGCGGTATGATTCCTGACCCCGAAGAAATTGTAAATAAATTTGAAAATTTAATTAATAAAAATCATGCGCTCTGAAGAACACGCATTAGTAGAAGAAGAGCTCATAACCAAAAAAGATGAGCCGGTTTTAGAAGAAAAACCAAGATGCCTGAATGACGAATATGAAGTTGTTTATCACAGACCTGATACCATGGTAGACGTTTCAATGCATTATTGTCCGGGATGCGCTCATAGTCTTCTTCATAAGCTTATTATGGAAGCTGTGGATGAGCTGGGAATACAGGATAAGACAATCGGCGTTGCACCTGTTGGTTGTGCAGTATTTGCTTATGACTATATGAACATTGATATGACAGAAGCCGCTCATGGGAGAGCCTGCGCAACTGCTACCGGCATTAAAAGACTGCTTCCTGATAGTTATGTTTTTACTTACCAGGGAGATGGTGATCTTGCTGCAATTGGTATCGCAGAAACAATTCATACTATCAACCGCGGAGAGAACATTGCAATATTCTTTATGAATAATGCTGTATACGGGATGACAAGCGGACAGATGGCGCCAACAAGCCTTCTCGGCATGAAAACAACTACAAGTCCGTATGGCAGAGATGTGCATGAATATGGTGAGCCCATCAGAGTTTCGGAGCTTATCAGTCATTTACCGGGATCATTTTATGTAACAAGGCAGGCAGTAAATTCTGCAACAGCTGTAAGAAAAGCCAAAAAAGCAATACTGAACGCCTTTAAGTACCAGAAGCTGAAAAAGGGAACAAGTTTTGTTGAAGTTATCGGAAACTGTCCATCTAACTGGAAAATGACTCCTTTGGAAGCCAGCAAATTTATCGATGATGAAATGGTTAAGGCATTCCCGCTTGGTGACATAAAATTACCGAAAGGCGAAGATCTTAAATTATTGGAGGAGGAAAAATAAAATGTTAGAAGAACTTATAATTGCAGGCTTTGGAGGTCAGGGAGTTCTTTCCATGGGTATGACCCTTGCCTACGGAGGTATGATTGAAGAAAAAGAAATTACATGGATGCCTTCTTACGGTCCTGAAATGCGCGGAGGTACAGCTAACTGTATCGCAATAATTTCTGATAATAAGATCAGTTCTCCTATTATATCTACATTTGATTCCGCAATAGTGCTGAACCAGCCTTCAATGGATAAATTTGAGTCAAAAGTTAAGCCCGGCGGTTTATTGCTATACGAATCAACCAATATTTCAAAGAAAAGCACAAGAACCGATATTGAGATCATCGGAATTGCAGCAGCCACAGAAGCTGTGAATATGAAAAACAGCAAGATACTGAACATGATAATGCTGGGTGCCTACCTCGAAAGAAAACCGGTTGTTAAAATCAAATCCATCATGGAAGCCTTAAAAAAAGTTTTGCCGGAAAGATATCACAATCTCCTCCCCATCAACGAAGCTGCATTAAACCGGGGCGCGGAACTCGTCGAAAAAGAAATGATAAGTTTAGGAGAAGCATTCTAGAAATTAATGATATATTCCACAAAAAACCCGGTTATGCCGGGTTTTTTTATATATATCGCATATTTACATTAGTTTACATATCATATAAATAAATATTTTTATTGACTTATATCATTTGACTAAATGAATTTTATCCTCATTATTGTAGCGAGAGGAACCAAATAATGAACAAAAAATACTTCATCCTGTTGATCATTTCAGTGTTGTTCTACCAATGCGGAAAAGACAATCCGGTAACAAACGATCCCCCCGAGCAGTCAGATTATACCAAGATCTACACAACAGAAAGCGGCTCTAACAAATTTGAGGTATACAGTACTTCCGGAACAAATTTCAAATACGGTTACAACAATCTTGGATTCAAAGTGTATGTTAACAACTCTGAGCAAAACCAGGGCTTCGTGAAATTTAAGCCAACAATGTATCACGGTATTGGCGGTCCAAGCCATTCTGTTCCCGTTCCCGAAAAATATTTCTACGATGAAGCCAAAAGTATGTATACGGGTTATGCAGTTTTTATCATGTACGATACAGCAGCTTTTTGGGCAGCCAATTTCAATTGTAATGATACATATACCGCAGATTCTTCAATAATTGATCTGGTTTATTCTTCATCAACAAAAATAGCCGGCTGGGATAATTCCGTAACCGAAAGAACATATTTCCTGACACTTATTTCACCCTCTGCCCCTGTTGTAGGTTTGAACGATATGGATGTTATGCTGCATGAAACTTCTGACATGACAAATTACTCGGAAATCAATAACGCTGAAATGTTCATAAGACCCTGGATGGAAACAATGGGTCATGGTACAAGTAATAATATTGACCCTACCTGGATTTCGAACGGAAGATATAAGGGTACTGTGAATTTTAATATGCCGGGCGAATGGTTCTTGTATGATTCAATAAAAGTAAACGGTAATTTTATTACTCCAACCCCTGCGCCAAAATTCATTTTACAGGTAAATTAAGATGAAAATAATACTGATAATTTTAACAGGGATTATATTGTTTGAATCACCAGTTTATACCTGCAATAGCTGCGGAGGAGGAACAGGTGATCTTGCTGTTCTTTCACTTGATGGACTTGCGTTGTTTAATATTGGATTCTCACGTGACCAGTTCAATGGTGTATGGGATAAAGAAGGCAAGTGGCTATCAAATAATTACTCGCAGAGTCAGTTCAAAATCGCAATGAATTCAGCATACAGGCTGAACCGCCATATTCAATTCGCAGTATCACTGCCATTCGTTTTCAATAACAGCAATATTCCCGGACTGAAGCAAAATGGTTCAGGTATTGGGGATCTGGCAATTGGAGGAAGGTTTGAAATATTTCATGAATTTCAGCCTAAGAAAGAGGGCAAGAAACTGAAACTTGATAAGACTCTTCCCTATCTTGCAATAACTTTCGGATTAACTTTGCCAACAGGCAGATCAGAAGAAAATGCTGAAAATGATGTGGATATCACCGGCAAAGGATTCTATGCCACAACATTTGGAATTTCAGTTACAAAAACAATTCTTCGCAACAAATTGCAGGTTCTAGGTGATCTAAGCTGGCAGCATAGTTTTGAAAAGAAATATTCAAGCTATTTTGGTGAACCAATTACTTATGAATACAGAAAACAGGCAGGTGAAAAATTTAATTATTCTTTAACTGCTAATTATATAATAAACAGCTTTCACTCAATTTCGCTCACTGCTTCCGGATTTTTACAGAATAATTACAAAACCAACGGAACCGAAATTGATAATTCCAACGAACGAAGTTCTGCAATAGTACTTGCATACACATATTATCCATGGGTACCATTCCGAATAACTACTTCAGTAAAAACGGGTTTACCAGGTGATGATATGGGTATGAATGCACAGGGTTCAACAACTTTTAATATAAATTTCACATATTATATACCAACTGTAAAATGAAAAAAACAATATTATTTTTTACAGCAATGTTTATTACCGCTTCAATTTTTCCTAATACTATTAACTTTAATTTATCAAAACAAATGACACTGACAGAAACCGAAGTAACACAAAGATCCGTTAAGATAAAATGCACTGAAATGAGCTGTGACGCATGTAAAAGAAGCATCACAAAATCCATTGACCAGCTCCAGGGAATAAAAAATCTTGATATCAATCTTGAGACAAAGATCATCACAGTAATATTTGATGATGAAAAAACCGACGAACAATCAATTTTAAACGCAGTTATCGGCGCCGGTTACGAAGCTGAAATAATTAACTAAGAATTTTCTAATACTCCAGGAATTTATGCGCACTCCACTTGAAAAAACCTTTTACCCGGGTTCAATAGCAGTTATTGGCGCTTCATCAAAAGAAGGCACTCTCAGCTATGAGCTGGTAAACAATCTTGTAAAATACGGCTTTAAAGGATGTATTTACCCCGTTAATCCTAAGGCAGCATCAGTTCACTCTATGAAGGCTTATCCGAACGTTAAGCACATTCAGGAAGATGTTGATCTTGCGGTCATAATGGTACCAAAGGAGCTTGTACTTGATACTATAGATGATTGCTACAGGAAGAAAATAAGTTCAGTTGTTGTCATTACCGCCGGTTTTAAAGAAACCGGCAAAGATGGTGTTTCTCTTGAAAAAGAGCTGACAGCAAAGATCAAAAAGTATAAGATGCGGTTGATCGGTCCAAACTGTATGGGCTTGATAAATACAAATCCGGCGGTGAAACTTAATTGTACATTTGTACAGGGAACTCCAATCGCAGGCGGTATCGGGTTCGTATCACAAAGCGGCGCCCTTGGCGCTGCGGTTCTTAAAACTGTACAGCAGAATGATATCGGTCTTGCTCAGTTTGTAAGTATCGGCAATAAAGCTGATGTATCAGGCAATACAATTCTTGATTTCTGGTGGCATAATGATGACATTAAAGTTATTACATTATACCTGGAATCTTTCGGAAACCCAAGACACTTTATGGAGCTTACCCGCGAGATAACTAAAACCAAACCGGTAATTGCAATAAAATCTGCAAGAACAAAAGCCGGAATGAAAGCGGCATCATCGCATACAGGTGCACTCGCTTCCAGTGATGCGGTTGTGGATGCTTTTTTGGAGCAAAGCGGCGTAATAAGAGTTAACACAACAGACGAAATGTTTGATATAGCCCGCGCTTTAGATATGGCAAATCTGCCTAAAGGTAACCGTGTTGGCATACTGACAAATGCCGGCGGGCCGGCAATATTAGCAGTAGATGAATGTGCGAACTGGGGTTTAGCCATTCCGGAGTTAAGTAAAAAAACACAGGCTGCTCTTAAAAAAATTGCCCCGCCCGAAGCGTCAGTATTCAATCCGGTGGATGTACTTCCACCTGCTGATGCTAAAACTTATGCGAAAGCATCAAAACTTATTCTGGATGATGATAATATTGATTCATTGATCGTTGTTGTTGGTCCGCCGTTGATGCTGGATACTCTTGGTATTGCATCTGCAATTTGCGAGGAAACTAAGGGTACGCAAAAAACGGTAATGCTTGTAATGATGTCACAGGATGATGTAATTCCAAGGCTCAAAGAAGTTAACCCTGTGCATCCCCCTATATACAGGTTCCCCGAAAATGCCGCAAGAGCAATTTCAAGGATGTTATCATATAAAAAATGGAAGGAACATCCAGAAGGTCAATACATTGAATTTGACGCAGATAAACAGGCTGTAAAGAAGATTATAAGTAAATACAGAGGCAAAAACGGTGTATACCTTAATTCAGAAGATGTCTCCGGCGTTTTAAGGGCTTACGGACTTCCGATAATAAGTTCTGTATTTGCACAAAATACTTTTGAACTCATCCAGATCTCCGATAAAATAAAGTACCCCGTTGTGTTAAAAGCCGTTGGAAGAAAGCTCATTCACAAATCTGATATGGGAGGCGTTGAAGTTGATATTCATAATTCGGATGAGTTGCTCAGATCAGCCGACAGGATACTTGAAAGACTGAAAAGCCACAAGGCAGAACACCTGCTTGAAAAATTTATGATACAGCCTTATGTATCGGGGGGAGTTGAAACAATACTTGGTATAACCAAGGATGAAAAAGCAGGCAGCATGATAATGTTTGGTTTGGGCGGCATTTTTGTAGAAGTATTCAAGGATGTAAATTTTAAACTTGTTCCAATAAATAATGTTGAAGCGGGAGCGATGATTCGCTCAATAAAGAGCTTCGAGATGCTCAAAGGCGTACGCGGAAAGAAAGCGGTTGACCTTAAATACATGGAAGAAAGTCTGTTAAGGCTATCACAGCTTAGTAACGATTTCCCCGAATTCGCTGAAATTGACCTGAATCCTTTTGTATTCTTTGATGAAAAGGAAAAATGCTGTATTCTTGA
>CAZQYL010000099.1:0-8629 GCA_964597425.1 uncultured Ignavibacteriales bacterium
AAGAGAAAACCAAAAAACAGCTTAAAGAAGACTACAAACAAATGAAGTTCAAAGCAGGAGTCTTTGGGATCAGGAATACGGTAAATAATAAATTATACCTGGGCTCAAGCGTGAACATGGATGCAATGTGGAACCGAAGCCGAGTACAGCTTGATTTCGGGTCTCACCCAAATGCTGCACTTCAGGCTGACTGGATATCAATGGGAAAAGATAAATTCACTTTTGAAATCATTTCAGAAATAAAGCAAAAAGATGATGGTACGCAGGATCTTGCCAAAGAAGTGAAGGATCTGGAATTGTTATATCTTGAGGAATTGAAGCCTTTCGGCGAAACAGGATATAATAAGCAATCACAAATAACTTAAATCAAATATCATTTGACTAAAAACCGATTAGAAGCATTCAGTGACGGGGTACTTGCGATAATTATTACTATTATGGTGCTTGAGCTTAAGGTTCCCCACGGTACTGACCTGGCTGCACTGCAGCCTGTACTTCCCTTTTTTATAGCTTACATTTTGAGTTTTATATACATAGGTATATACTGGAACAATCACCACCATATGCTGCATACAGTAAAAAATGTAAGCGGCGGAATATTGTGGGCAAATATGCATCTGCTGTTCTGGCTTAGCCTGGTTCCCTTCACGACCGGGTGGATGGCTGAAAATCATTTCGCACCGTTAACATTGACTCTTTACGGAGTAAATTTATTAATGGCAGCTATTGCGTATTTTATTCTGCAAAGAATGATATTAAGGTTACACGGCGATGAATCGCTTCTTAAAAGAGCCATAGGAAATGATCTAAAGGGCAAAGCATCACCAATATTGTATGTTACCGCAATCATTTTATCGTATTTTGATATAAGCCAATGGGCTGCAGGCGGTTTGTATGTTCTTGTAGCGCTGATATGGCTTGTACCGGATAAGAGGATTGAAAAAACGATATATGGAAATGCAAAAGAGTAAATAAAAACTATAGCACTGACATAGTGAGTGCTTTCCAAGAAATACAAACCTTTCAGGTTTTTAAAACCTGAAAGGTTTTTTATTTACGGGAACAATATACCCAATAACTGCCTATAAAGGATAATATCAATCTAAATTCAGAGAAAAATGAGAAAAATCCATCTAATTTTGCTAATTTTATCACTGTATACATTTGCAGCCTTCTCACAGGGAAAATCACCTTACGTTAGTTTTGAAGATTACGAGAAGCTTATGGATGAAGTAAAGGAACACAGAAACAGCAGACTGCTTGAGTTACCTGAGTACCTTGAGCTTGCAAAAGAAGAAGGAGTAATAATTCTTGATACGCGTTCAGATGCGATGTACAACAGCAAGCATGTTAAAGGCGCAATTCATTTAAATTTTTCGGATTTTACACAGGAACGTTTGGCAGAAGTGATCCCATCAATGGACACAAAGATCCTTATTTACTGTAATAATAATTTCAAGGATGACCAGCAGAATTTTCCCACAAAGAAATCATCACCACCTGATCTCAAAAAAGGCGGCGGAGATAAAGGAATTACGCTTGCGCTGAATATTCCGACTTACATAAATCTATATGGATACGGTTATAAGAATGTTTATGAATTATCTGAACTGATAAGTACAACTGACACGAGGATAGAATTTGAAGGAACTTCAGTGAAGTAAAGAATTATCAGTTTCCCAAACAGGATCGCCGCAGCGGATTGTCCGAAGGATTCCTTCGGAGGGAAACAGCGCAAAAATTAACGGGACTGCTTAGAAACTCAGTTCCTCGCAGAGTATCACACCAACAATAAATACATGAATATTTGCTTCCCTCCAAAGGAGGGAAGCATTTTAGTTTCTACTGGATCGTAACATTGAATATCATCGTCTTTGCCGGTGCATCTTTTTCCCATGATCTTGCATAGAAGAACATGAGTTTCACTGTTCCCGGAGCGACTGCCTTCATGTGCCAAACTTCAGCTCCGCCCTGCCCTGTTTTTGCGTTATCGGGCAGGTCATAATCCATACCGGCAACAACAACCTGAGCATTATCTGAAACCATACCAACCGACCATGAGTAACCGGTTGACTGGTTTGATTCAAGCGATATTGTAAAATTTTCACCTACCGTTGCTGATATTTCAGCGTCTTTTTCGGTGTAAGTTTTTTCCTGAGAATAGGAAAGTGATGCAAAGACCAGTAAAAAAACTACTGCTGAAGAGTTTATTATTTTTTTCATGCTGTTTGAATTAATTATATATGATTTACCCAAATCCAAAACAAAGTGTTGCAAAAACTGCAGTAATAATGCTTATTGAAATGCTGTTAGTCCGGCTGGAAAACTGAACTCAAGCCCGATTTCTTCCATGAACTGAAGCGATGCGATTATCTGCAGTTTTACCCTGTCTTCTATCGCAAAGCCTCGGTATGTTTCCACAGTATATGATTTAATGTTAAACTTAGTCACAAAATTATCAAGCGAGCTGTATGTTCTTAAAGAATAATAATGAGTATGAAAAGTAAAATCACCTTCTGGGATCTTTTTATTCATGTTATCCACACTTCTTACAAGCAGCTCCTCAAACGGCTGCAGACATGAAATTACTATCTGCCCGTATGCTTTTTCAGGGTCGGTGAGTGCTTTAGGTGACCATTTCGTGCGTGCTTCATGCAGATTAATTATCAAATCAGGCTTAACACTGTCAACCAGCCACATAAATTCATACGCCAGGCGGTATTCATAAGTATCGTTGGTAATATCACCGGGGAATGCATGGTTAAAATCAAAATTCACCTCCCGTGTATTCTGTTTACATGCTATTATGTTTGTTCTTGGAATTACAATTAATGTACCCGAATAGAGATTGAGATATTTTACTATTGAATCACATGCCATATACGATGCAATCTCATCTCCGTGTATTCCGCCATCGAGTATCATAACCGGTCCGGGCTTCTTTCCCTTAAAAACGAAGTACGGAGTTTCGTAATCATCATTCAAGCCAAAGTAGTCCTGCCGGATGAATGTATATTGTCCCGGTTCAGAGTGTGAAGAAGTATCGCTGTATGAATATACATATTGCGATACAGCAAATAATAATACCAATATTAATTTAAGCTTCAAATAATTTACCGTTAAATTTTAATAAACTGTAATATTAACTGTTCTTGTTTTCTTGGCAATGAAATCGCCCTTCTTAACGCAGTTCAAAGTAACAATTGTTTTGCCCTTTTTCAATCCTTTAAATTTGATAACAACAGAATCACCCGAAGGACCATTTTCTCCGGCAATATTCTCTTTAGACTCAAATTTAGCAACAGTGCCATCACTATTGGATGAGACTACCCAGTCATAACCATCCGTGGTTTCTGCTTTTAGTTTCAATGAGGCAAATTCTCCAACACCCATTGAAATATTATCACCTTTGTAATTTTCAATATCTTTCAATCCTGAACATGATTCAAACACCAATATAGCTAAGAGAATCATTATTGCAGCTCTGGTAATATTCATATATTTTGTTTTGTTCAAAATGATATTCAGTTAAATTTGTGCTGGCTTAAGGGTAAGACTAATAAACTTTTATTGTTATTGTTTTGGTTTTCTTTGGGACCATTTCGCCCTGTTTAATATACTGTAGTGTAACGGTAGTTTTACCTTTTTTGAGTCCTTTAAACTTTATTTTCTGAACGGAAAGATCAGTATTTTTTTCGCCATATTCAAACTCTTTTCCTTCATACTTAACTATTGTAGGGTCGGAAGTGGCAGAAACTATCCATTCGTAACCCTGGTAAGTATCAGCATCCAGCTCAATTGCCTCTATTTCACCTTTATCTATAAAAAGGTAATCCCCGGTTTTCTGTGGATAAGAAAAGGCAGCAAATATTAACAAAATGAAACTCAGAACTGATATTTCGATTAATTTCCTCATGATAATAACAATAAATTAATTTTAATTATCCTAATAGCCAATCGCTGCTCCGTAACCTCGGCGGTCACTGTGACCGTAATACTTTTTGTTCTTCCAGTCAATCAATATACCTTCAACCCTGCCGTAATCTGAAATCTGTTTTACCGGGTGACCCTTTTCTGTAAGTTTAGCCATTACTTCTTCATCAATTGCCCCGGCTTCATACTGCAGGTATTCAGGCTGCCACTGGTGGTGGAATCGGGGTCTATCTATTGCAGAATCAAGTGACATTTTATGATCGATAATATTTACAATTGTTGTGAAAACGGAAGTAATTATCCTGCCGCCGCCGGGTGAACCAACAACCATAAACGGATTTCCGTCTTTTAAAATTATTGTTGGTGTCATACTGCTAAGCATTCTCTTACCCGGCACTATAGCATTAGCTTCGTTACCAATTAAACCGAACATATTAGGTTCACCCGGCTTTGAGGCAAAATCATCCATTTCATCGTTCAGCAAAAAACCCGCTCCCTCAACTACAACACCTGAGCCGTAAGTATTGTTCAAAGTAGTTGTAACACTTACCATATTTCCGTCTTTATCAATGATGCTGTAATGCGTTGTCTGGTCTGATTCCTTTACAAACACGCCCGGTTTAATTTCATTGGGCGGTGTTGCATTATCACCTATCTCGTTTCTTCTTTTTTTAGCGTAATCTTTGCTTGTAAGCTCATTTACGGGAACCTTCCAGAAATCAGGGTCACCCAGATGCTCGCTTCTATCCGCGTAAACACGTTTCATGTTCTCAATTACCGTATGATAGTAATTCGCCTGGTCCTTAATACCGTTATAAACATCGTTCCTATCGGGAATTGTTTCATTCTCGATCATATTCAGTAACTGAATTAGTGCAATTCCCCCGCTGCTGGGTGGCGGCATTGAATAAACATCATAGCCTTTATAATTTGTTCGGACAGGTTCACGTTCTATTGGCTGATAGTTCTGCAGGTCTTCTTTTGTAATAATTCCAGTACCCTGCTGCATCTCCTTTACAATAAGCTCAGCAGTAATACCGGAGTAGAACCCCTCTTTGCCGTGTACGCTGATAAGCTTTAATGTATTAGCAAGATCTTTCTGTACAAACTTCTCACCTGCTGTATATTTCAGGCCGCCTTTAGTAAAGATCTTTCTTGATGATGGAAATTTGTTAAACAGATCATAATTTGAATTTAATGATTCCGCAAGTTTCTCTTCCATATCAAAGCCATCATCGGCAAGTTTGATTGATTGAGCCAATACATCTTCCCTCGTCATTGAGCCGTATTTTTCAAGAGCGTATAATAATCCTGCAACAGAACCCGGCACACCTGCTGAAAGATGCCCGACCTGGCTTTTTTCAGGAAGGAAATCACCCTTTTCATTTAAGAACATATTGCGGGTTGAGCCAATTGGCGCTTTTTCGCGGTAATCTATAGTGGTAACTTTATCTTTTATTTTAATGACCATGAATCCCCCGCCGCCTATATTTCCTGCCTGCGGGTAAGTTACTGTAAGTGCAAATCCCATAGCAACAGCGGCATCAACTGCGTTTCCGCCGCTTTGCAGTATGTTCACTCCAACTTCAGATGCATACCTGCTTGCAGATACGACCATTCCGTTTGTACCTGAAACATCCGAAGAGTAATTTATATCAACTTTTTTCTTTTGAGAACCTATTAAGGGATTGTTGAACTGTGAAGCGTAATAAAGAAATAACACGATAAGCCCTGTTGTAACAAGAAAACCCAGGTTTTTTCTGACCATATAACGTGAATTTTGTTTAGTTACAAAAAATCTTTAAAACAGTTTCAGCCTGATGCCGTCTTTTTCGATCTTTTTTACAAGCTTATTTATATTCAGCAGCGCTTTGTTTATATTATCATACATTTCATCTTCATTCAGCAATTTACCCACTGTTGAGTTCGAATCATTAGCGCCTAATACAAGGTTATTAAGATTAATTGTAAGTGAATCAAGACGTGATGTTAATATTCTCACATCCTGCATAGTTTCTTTGAGCTCTGGTTTGGTATCGGTAACCGTGTTATCAACATTGGTCGCAATGTTATTCAGCTTTAAAGTTAAAGAATTGATGCTGTTCCTTGTATCCGCAAGCATGAGGTTCAGGTTCCTTGATGCAAGGTTAAAGTTGCTTGCTGCGCCTTTGATGTTTGATTTAAGTCCGTCATCGCCGACAATTGAGTTAATGTTATCAACAGTTATAGTCATCTTTGTCATAGCAGTATCAAGCTTCCTTGTTATCTGCTTTACATCGGCTCCCACTTCATTCATGGTTCCTATCAAACCAACAATATCATTGGTTTTGGCACCAACCAGCGGTTTTGTGATATCAGCGGTTTCTTTTGATACACCCGGTTTGATATAGATCTGCTTGCCGCTCATAAGTTCTATCATTGCAACAGAAACATCGTAATCTTTACGCAGGGTCACATCTTTGGAAAGAGAAAAATCTACCCTTACAGAATCGCCGGGGGCAAGCTCTATACCGGTAATTTTACCTTTTGTAACTCCGTTAACGCTGACGGGATCTCCTTCTTTCAGGCCGTTCACATCAGAGAAATAGACAACCATTTCGTTGGTTTCTAAACCGAATTTAAGATCTTTTAAAAAAGCTATTCCCCACAAAAGAATAATTATGGAAACTACTATAGTTATACCAACTTTTAAAAGAGTTCTTTTATCTTTATCCATTATTAAAGTCTAGTTGTTACTTTGTGAAATCAACAATTTTATATTTCAACTTGCCGGCAGGAACAATGATCTCAACTTCTTCATTTTTCTTTTTGCCCAGCAGAGATTTACCGATAGGTGATGTAACCGATATCTTATCCTGTTCAAGATCAGCTTCTTCGGGTGATACAAGTTTATATGTGAATTCTTCCTTGGTTTTAAGGTCCTTAAGCTTCACATTATGGAGAATATATATTTTATCATTCGGCAGATCGTCTGCTGAAATGATCTTCACTCTTGAAAGTGTTTCCTCAAACTTGGCGATACGCATTTCAAGCTGCTCCTGCTGATGCTTTGCTGCATCATACTCAGCGTTTTCGCTTAAGTCTCCGTGCGCCCTTGCTTCGGCAATTTTTTCAGCGATATCTTTTCTGCCCTTAAGTTTCAGGCTGTTAAGCTCGGTTTCAAGCTCATGAAGCCTGTCTTTAGTCAGATACACAAAACTTTTGTTGTTTGAATCCATAATAAATTAATTCTCCTGATTTTTGTTGATTAACAATAAGTGTCCCAGTTTATCTCTTTTAGTTTTTAAATATCTTTCATTTACTGAATTTGCCGGAATTTCTATCGGTATACGTTTTACAATTTCCAGTCCGTATCCTTTTAAGCCTACTACTTTTTTGGGGTTATTGGTAAGCAGAACCATCTTCTTAACACCCAGATTCCTTAAGATCTGTGCGCCTATTCCGTAATCACGCAGATCTGCTTTGAATCCCAATGCTTCATTAGCTTCAACGGTATCAGCGCCTTCATCCTGAAGCTTGTATGCTTTCAGTTTGTTGGCAAGTCCTATGCCGCGGCCTTCCTGGCGCATGTAAAGCAGAATGCCGTTCTTTTCGTGCTCTATTATCTTTATTGATTTCAAAAGCTGATCCTGGCAATCACATCTTAGTGAACCAAGCAGGTCACCGGTTAAACACTCGGAGTGCACACGAACAAGTATCGGTTTATTGGGATCAATCTCGCCTTTTACCAATGCAAGATGCTCTTTGTTATCAATAAGATTTTTGAACATATGAAGCCTGAATGCCCCATGCCTTGTGGGCAGGTTTACATCCACTATTTTTTCTATAAGAACTTCGCGCTCAAGCCTGTAATTGATAAGATCCTTTATTGTAATGATCTTCAGTTTATGTTTCTTGGCAAGCTCAAACAACTGTGGTACCCTTGCCATTTCGCCGTCTTTTTTTATGATCTCACAAAGCACACCTGCTGGGTAATGACCCGCCAGCTTTGCCAGATCAACTGCAGCTTCTGTATGCCCTGCTCTTCTTAATACTCCGCCGGGGAAAGCCTTAAGCGGGAAAACGTGACCGGGTCTTCCAAGATCCTCAGGTTTTGTCTTCTTATTAACAAGTGAAAGTATAGTTTTGTTTCTGTCTGAAGCGGATATTCCAGTTGATGTTCCGTGGATATAGTCCACGCTGACAGTAAATGCTGTTTCGTGAAGCGCGGTATTATGATGTGTCATCATATCAAGCTTCAGCGCTTTCAGGCGCTCATCTTCCATAGGTACGCATATAACGCCGCTTGTATATTTTATCAAAAAATTTACAAGCTCAGGGGTTGATTTTTCGGCTGAATAGATAAGATCGCCTTCATTTTCACGGTCCTCGTCATCAATTACAATTATGCATTTGCCTTTTTTGAAATCCGCAACTGCAGATTCTATAGTGCTGAATTTGAATTTCCCGTTATTTCTTTCACCTGCTTTTACAGCAGATAAGGTATTTTTCAACTTTGCAGGCATACTTCTTTTGCTCTGCGTTCTATTACCCTGCTGCTTATTACTCTGTGACCTGTTGCCCTGTAATTTCGTGTTCTGTGTTTTCATAAATAAAATGTGGCGATCATATCAAACGCCACAATTACTTTCCTTAATTTAAAGGATAAATTTATTTCTTTTTTACCTGGTCTGTTAAGCCAACAATTGTTCCGATA
>CAZQYL010000100.1:0-8567 GCA_964597425.1 uncultured Ignavibacteriales bacterium
AAACAAGGTTGTAAAACAACTTCGTTATTTTACTAACATCATTTTTTTAGTTTCAACAAAGTCAGCGGTTTTTAAAGTGTAGAAGTATATTCCGCTTGATAATGTTGAACCGTCAAAATCAACATTATACACACCTGCTTTTAAGAAACCGTCAACATATGTTGCAACTTCCTGACCCATTGAATTGTAGAATTTCAAACTTACGTTCTGCTCTTTTGGAATTGAGAACCTGAAGTTTGTTGTCGGGTTAAATGGATTCGGATAGTTTTGGCTGAGGCTGTATGAATCAGCAACTTCTGATTGATTGTTCTGAACTCCAACCGGCTGAACAACAGAAATAATTCTTGACTGCTGAATGGTCTGATCAGTTGATATGCTGCCGCCTGTTTTGTAAACAAAAATGTTCATGTTTGCATTTGCTTCAGCAACATGATTGGGAATTACATAGCTTAACGGAACCGTATAGGATACGCCATTAGCCCATGGATCAGCTGAATTAACAAGTGTGCCTGTTGAGCCGTTTACCAAACCTTTTACTACATGCTTATGTACATAATTACTTGCACCGGGGCAGCCGCTGTTACCGGTCTGTGAATATATCAGGTTATCTTCAGTACAAATAAACATTACATTATATGTACCTGTAAGTTCTGAAGTTGAAGTTACAACAACATCTGCAGTAATTGTTCTTGTTCCGGAATTGTACGTTTTGTTGTTAACAGCAATAGTAACTCCCGGTGTAATTGTATTGGTCTGAACAACGACCTGGTTTGTCCAGCCGCTTCTTGAAATAATACCTGTTCTTCTGCCTACAACACCTGTTGGGTATGCATTAAAACCAAAAGCCTGGATCATCGGCAGACTGTATGATATCCATGGATCACTTCCGGCACCGTGGTAAGCTAATACCATTGTATTTGGATATGACTGTAAAAAACCTTCAATGATAGTATGACCACAAGGACAGTACTGGCACCATGTGCCTGTGCAGTATTCCA
The DNA here is from genome assembly GCA_964597425.1 of uncultured Ignavibacteriales bacterium. Classification (GTDB taxonomy): domain Bacteria; phylum Bacteroidota; class Ignavibacteria; order Tepidaquicellales; family OLB5; genus OLB5. The sequence continues at coordinate 999 of CAZQYL010000100.1, forward strand.
ATACGGCATTGAAACCGGATTGTGCTGAAACATTTGGTTTAAAACCTACAAGAGCGATAACGGCAAGTACAATAAGTAAATGCTTTTTCATTTTTAATATCCTCTCTTTAAAATATTAAATTGTTTGAATTTAGTTAGCTTGTAACCCAAAAACTAATTTATTAAGATTTAATTTTCAAGTCTAATTTAAGAATTATTAAAAAAGGGGCAAAAATAGCGCAAATTAGCAAAAAAGGCAGCTTATTCAAGCTGCCTTTTTCAGACCTACAAAAACTTATACTTATTGTATTAATTATTTAACCAGCCTTAGAAACAAGGTTGTAAAACAACTATGTTATTTTACTAACATCATTTTCTTAGTTTCAACAAAATCCGCGGTTTTCAAAGTGTAGAAGTATATTCCGCTTGATAATGTTGAACCGTCAAAATCAACATTATACACACCGGCTTTTAAGAAACCGTCAACATAAGTTGCAACTTCCTGGCCCATTGAATTGTAGAACTTCAAACTTACATTCTGTTCTTTTGGAATTGAGAAGTTAATGTTTGTTGTCGGGTTAAACGGGTTAGGATAGTTCTGGCTAAGACTGTATGAAGTTGCAATCTCATTTTCGTTTGATACGCCGGTTGGATCGATAATATTAGTTTTTTGACTCTGCTGTATCTGCTGATCAGTATGTGATACGCCGCCGCCTTTGAAAACAACCATATTAAGTTTACTGTTTGCTTCAATTATACCTGCAGGCAATACGTAATTCAGAGGTATTGTTACCTGCTGACCCTGTGTCATATCAGTTCCCACAAGCTGTCCGTTAGCACCGGTTATAAGTCCCCTGGAAACATTATAATGAACATAATTCGGTCCTCCTGGACATGATCCGTTACCTGTCTGAGTATATATCAGATTATTTTCAGTTATAACCAGGTGGATATAATAACTGCCTGTCAACCCTGTAAGTGCTGTAACTACTATACTTCCTGTCAATGTTCTTGAACCGGAATTATAATTTTTATTATTCAACTGTATGCTGACTCCGGGATTTACAGTATTAGACTGTACAACAACCCTGTTATTCCATCCTGTATTGGAAATAATACCAGAGGTTCTGCCTACAACACCTGTTGGATAAGCACTTGCGCCAAAGTAACTTATCATCGGCAAACCGGTTGATGTCCACGGGTCATTGCTGGGTCCATGATAAGCCAACACAACGGTATTAGGGAAATTAGTTAAAATATTTTCTATAATAGCATGACTGCACGGACACCACTGGCACCATGTGCCGGTAAAATATTCAACAGCGGTATTATACCCGGTCTGTGCTTTAACATCAGCTTTGAAACCAATTAAAGCGACGAGGGCAATTACAATAAGTAAATGCTTTTTCATTTTTATATCCTCTCTTAAAGATACTGAATTATTTGAATTTAATTAACTTGTAACGCAAAAACTACTTTATTTAGATTTAAATTTCAAGTCTAATTATCTTAAATTTAGTAGTAATTACTATGAAAATAGCTTAAAAATTAAGGATAACAACACTTATTTCAGAAGTACCATTTTGCGGGTCTCAACAAACCCCTCAGTTGTAAGTCTATAATAGTATACACCGCTTGGGTGATTACTGCCGTCAAACTCAGCTTCGTATATTCCCGGGGCAATTTCTGTGTTAACAAGCTCTGCAACTTGTTTACCTGTCACATCAAATACCGATAAATTTATTTTTGTTCTTTCACTTCTGTCTTTTGCCGAAATATCAAATATTATTTTAGTTACAGGATTAAACGGATTCGGATAATTTTGATACAAAGAAAATTTCTGCGGTATGACTTCGCTTACGGGCTCTATCCCGATGGGAAAACCCGGTCCGCCGCCATTGGTGGTTTTTAGAATCGTACCGAAACCTCCAACTGCCCAACCTGTATTATCATTTACCATCTGAACGGAATATATGGTTTCATCAGTAGATGTCACTGTTGAATCCCAGAACGCACCACCGCTTGTTGAACGGTAGATCATACCGTTACTTCCGGCACAATATCCTGTAACTGAATTAATGAATTTTAATGAATGAAATGTGAACCCAAGGGATAAGTAAAAGTTCTGTGACCAGTTTACACCGGCGTTGGTTGTTGACATGAACATTCCGCAGCAGCCTGTTGCAAAACCTGTTGAGTTGTTAATAAACTCGACCGTAAACAAAGGATTAACCTCTCCATGCGTGTAAGAGATCCAGTTTGCGCCGCCATTTGTTGTTCTGATAATATAGCTATCACTGCCTGTCACGTAATAATTATTTTCATCAATTATTTTTGATGAAAGAAAATCAACTATCCATACGATATTTGAAATTGAAAACCAGTTCACTCCCCCGTTTGTTGTTTTAAGAAGAGTTTTATTATGTCCGGTTACAATTCCCGTTTGCGAATTGAAAAAATTTACAGATGTCAAATGACTTACGGTACCGGAGCTCTGTAAAACCCAGCCGGATCCGCCATTTATAGTCTTGAAAATTTTCCCGCTATCACCGGCAAGATAGCCTGTATTTATATCGACAAATTTTATGGACTGGTGGTTGCCCTCCAAAGTTGTTTTTATCCAGTTAGTTCCCCCATTCGTTGTCTTAAGTACATTATTATAACCACAGGCATACCCTGTATTAATATCTGTGAAGTGAAGTGATTTAAGGGCGTAATTTGTACCTGAAGGCTGTGCATACCATTGCGAAAAAATTGTGGTACTAAAAGCCATCATTGCAAAAACTAAAATGAATGTTCCATTAATTTTCAACGCTGCTCTATATTTGATGTTCTGTTTTAATTGAGTTATACTAAAGATAACAATAATTTAAATACTTTAAAACAGATTGCCGATAATTTCACTTCAACAACATAATTTTTATTGATTTATTAAATCCTTCGTTTTCCATTTTGCAGAAGTAAACACCGCTTGGGTAATTGCTGCCATTGAATTCAGCTTCGTAAGTTCCCGGGGCAAGTCTGGTGTAAACAAGCACAGCTACCACTTTACCTGTTACATCAAATACCCTTAAATTTACATTTACCTTTTCACTTATGCCATTTGGCTTCACATCAAATTTTATTTTTGTAACAGGATTAAACGGGTTCGGGTAATTCTGATACAGCTTAAACTCTTCAGGCACTTCGTTTGATACGGGTATGATGCCAATAGGCTCAGCGTATTTAATTGTAGCTATATCGTAATCAGTTGTACTGTCAAAGCTAATTCCGGTTACATATATACTGCCCCTGTTATCAGCAATTGCGGTGTAAACAAAATCTTCCGAAAATTCTAAAACGCTGTATTCTTCAAGCCACTCCAGCGCTCCAACGGAGCTGTATTTAAGCAGCGCGTACTGCTGATGGAAATCATGTTTATCGGTTGTGCCGCCTATAAAAACATTCCCGCGGTTATCAACTGTTACAGATGTTCCGTAATCAAGTCCGCGTCCCGTTCCGTTGTAACGTTTTCCCCAGATCAATACAGCATTGGGATTAATTTTTATCGTGTAAACATCTTCGCTGCCAAGTGTATCGTAATTTCTGGAGCTCCCGGTAACATAAACATTACCCGCGCTATCAGAAGCTATATCATACGGAATATCCTGGTCATTACCCGTTCCGTTGTAGTAGTACTGCATTAACAGGGCTGAGCTTGTATCAAACCTGTATATTCCGTAATCAAGGGTACCCGGTGAATTATATACCGCAGCAGTAACTGCAAGTTTGTTATCACGGGTCAAGAGCATTTTAACAGGCATATCATTTCCAAACGCGGTTCCGCTGAAAGTACTCTGCCATATTAATACAAGCGAGCTGTTATATTTCAGCATCAGGATATCATTCACTCCGCCAACTGCGTTTGATGAAGCAAGAATGTATACTGCACCCGCATTATCCGTGCAAACTGTAACGGGCGTTTCACTGCTCGTGGCGGTTTTATTAAAAAAGGTACTGCCAAGAAAGTCACCGCCCGCAGAATATTTAAGCAGCACGATCGAGTTCGTTCCGTTTGCCCTTCTCACAGAGCCGCAAGTATAAATATTGCCCTGGTTATCTTTTGAAATGCTGAGACCGAATCCCAGGTTATAGACCGGCGGCAGAAATACTCTTTGCCACAGGATACTGCCGGAGGGATTTATTTTCAGAGTTACTATCTTTACGACCTGGTTAGTATCACTTGTAAAACCGGTTACGTATGAAGTGCCGTCGGTATCCAGAAACGCATCTTTGCATTCATCAAGCTGCGAGCTGTACCCGTTGAAAAATGCCTGCCAAATTACTGCACCCGAAGGTGAATATTTTATGGCGGCAATATCACTGAAAGCACCTGTCCGGTTTGCATTACCGTAAACAAATGCATTTGAGTTATTATCTACCTTCATAGTTGTCACAATATCAAACCTGTTGGCAGAACCATTAAACCTATTTACCCATTCCAGCGATGGCTGGCAATAGAGCAACTGGCTATAAAAACTAACTGATATCAGTAACAGCCAAAACAGCCTTAAATCAGCACTTTTTCTTCTCATTGGGTTAATTTAGCTATTTATTGCGTATAATTAAATGAAATTAAAGTGTTGTGTAGCTGACTGCGACTTACAAAAAATAAACCATTATTACTATGTCTTTTATCAATTCCGTTATGTATTTTAATAGATATTTAGAGGAGGACTAAATGAAAAAGAATTACTTGTACCTTATTGCCCTTGTGTTCGCAGTCATCACATCTGCAGCTGCTGTTAACAGCAGCGCCCAGACAATATACAATAATACATACAGTAAGAGCAAATTTAACGGTAACTACGGGTGTTACAATGCCGGAATAGAAGCACGTATTTCGGAATTCGTATCTAAACGGACATCCAATCCAAATATGGAATTTACCGGTTCAATGGTCCATAAAACGCCTGTTGAAGGACAATTTTTGAGGATCCTGATACTATACGTAAAATTTCCGGATGATACCGAAATTGGCGATAACATGAACGGCTATGCCGTTTGGGATGACCCCACAATGGACGGCCCGAGGAATCCGCATACAAAGGATGGCATGTTTATTGATAGAGTAGAGGGTAATCCTTCAATAGATTATACGGTACGCTACAGGCCTTACACAATTTCAGATTATTTCTCGGAAATGTCTCTGGGCACATTTGATGTAATTGGAGATGAATACTATGTTACTCTTCCGCAGCCATCAACTTTCTATAAAGAAAGCGGAATGAATTTTGCGCAGATAAATGAAGAGGCAATAAAACTGGCAGACCAGCTTTATGATATCGATTTTACGCGCTACAATAACTGGACTTTTATGCCTGACGGCTGGACATGGACACCCGGCGGCGGCGATAGTTACGCCGATATGATAGTAATGGAGTACCGCAGGGCACCCGGTTACCCTGAAGATGACTGGTTCATGGGAATTGGTTTCCCGATTTCAGGAATTGCTGATCTTGGCATAAGTTCAGGTTTTCAGCTTGATGCAACTACTATAGCCGGAAGCAGCGGTGTAACATGTCTTAGTGTTCTGCAGAATTATTCCAAAATGACACAGATAATGCTGCATGAAATGACACACAGGTATACAGGAAATCATTATGATATTGGTTTGATGACCGGCGTTGAGCATTCATGTTTTAATTATTCACCGTATGAAAGATCTATGCTTGAATACGTTACTCCCGTTGAAGTAGCTTTTCCGTATACAGAGCAATCAGCGGAATTTACTTTGCGCGATTATGTTTTCACGGGAGACCTGCTTTCCATAGCTATTAATTCAAACGGCGAAAAATATTACATAGCCAATCACCAGAAAAAATCATTGTATGACGGAATTTCCAGGGGCGGAAATATCTGCTGGAATATAAACAGGGTTCAGCAGGACCCCTATTGCGATGAAGGCAAGGGATTATTTATTTACCAGCAAATGCAATCTGCAATATGCAATAACTTCAAAGATATTGCCCTTGTACAGGCAGATGGCAAGTTTAACTGGTACATAGAAAGAATGGTACCTTATTTCCTTCCTCAGTATACTTTTGAAATTCCTCTTTATGAAAGGGTCGCCGGAAATCCATCAGGATTTTCTGAATACCACCAGCCGCTGGATATATTCCTGCCTAATATGCAGGAAGTTAATGACAACCCCTGTTCTGATAAGGTTGAAGATTATTTTGTAACGTATGACTGGCTTGGCGACGGAGAAGACGCTTTTAATATGGGGTATGATGAGATCTTCAGCCCGTACAGTAATCCGCAAACCATCACTTGCTCAGGCGAAGCGACCGGCTTAACAGTTAAGCTGCTTTCACAGGATTCAATTACAGGTGATATTACAATTAAAGTATATTACAATGATGCGCTGGCACTGTCCGAGCTTCCCCCGGCAAAACCAAAGAACCTGAAAGTCGCAAAAGATATATTCGAGCCGCTCAGCGGCAGGTTCCACCCCGCATTAAGCTGGGATAAAAATTCAGAGCCTGATTTCCGCGGAACCGGAAATGAGAACGCTCACTACAACATTTACAGAAGCATCATAACAACTTGCCAGCCCGATACCGGTGTGGTTTTTGATATGATTGCCACTGTACCGCGTGATTCAGGTTCATATACAGATACCGAGATATCTTTGTATCCCGAAGGAACCGGTTCGGTAGTTTGCACAGGGCTTTTCAGAAGCGTGATGTATAAGATTGAAGCTGTTGATATGACCGGTCTGGCTTCAGTTCACTCCAACAGGTCACTTATCAACGGGTATTCAGAGCCATGCGATGATTCCGCGCTTACAGGAATTACACACAACCAGCTTCCCGTGAAGTATTCCATTTTTAATTATCCAAATCCGTTTAACCCAACAACAAAAATTAAATTCTCGCTTCCGCAGGCACAATATGTGAACCTGAAGATCTATAATATTACCGGTCAGGAGATCTATTCTGCTGTTAACAATGAATTCAGACCGGCAGGATTTTACAGCGTAGATTTTGACGGTTCAAATCTGCCTTCAGGTGTTTATTTTTATGTAATAAGAACCGAAAACTATTTTGAATCGAAGAAAATGGTACTTTTAAAATAGCGGCAGGGCAAAATTAGATAAATAAAAAAGGCGTTCATTTTATGAACGCCTTTTTTTATTGGATCTTAAATATTAATTATTTTACTAACACCATTCGTTTAACGCTTGAATAATCTCCCGCGTCAATTCTGTAGAAATAAACACCTGATGCAAAATCAGATGCATTCCAGTCAACTTCGTAGAATCCTGCAGTAAGCTCACCGTTATAAACACGGGCAACTTCGTTGCCGATAATATCGTAAACCCTGATATTCACGTTTGACTGCTGGGGCAGATCGAACTTGATCTTTGTAACAGGGTTAAACGGATTCGGGAAGTTCTGGTGAAGTTCATAAACTACAGGCACGCCAGTATTCAGGTTATGAATACCGATAGGGGCTATTGTATCATAAACAGCTGCCTCAACTATAACATTGTTCATATTTGTAATTGTCGGGTTCAGCTGCGTTCCTGAATATGAACCGTTTCCG
>CAZQYL010000101.1:0-8507 GCA_964597425.1 uncultured Ignavibacteriales bacterium
GCGTACCCAGTGAAAATGAAATTGATGCACCAATTGTTAATGATTGGCGTGTAATTGGACCCTACGGAATGAAAGATGACCAGTCTGTGGCAAAATATACAGGCAGGATACTTGATGTTGAAGTTGATAACACTTCCTCGATAAGGGTTGCTACAGCAACCGGCGGGTTATGGGGTTACTGGGGAGCCTTTCCTATACCTCTTAGCGATGATTTGAATACGCTGGCTATTGGTTCCTTTGATACCCATCCTAATGATAATAATACCATACTTGTTGGTACAGGCGAGTATTACACAGGCTCACCAAGCTACCAGAAAGTGGGAACAGGTATGTGGAGAACATCCAATGGAGGAAATACATGGAGCCAGATCACAATGTCGCCAACACCTGAAGGATTTTCAAGAATAAGATATTCTGAGCATAATCCGAATATAGTTCATGCGGTAACAGTTAATGGTTACTACCGTTCAACAAACGCAGGAAACTCATGGACAAGAATACTTACCAATTCATTCTGTTATGACCTGGCAATTGACCCAAGCAATAACAATTATGTTTATGTCACCTATCATGGCGGTATGAGGAGATCAACCAACGCTGGTCAGAGTTTTTTTGCAATTGGTACAAACGGCAGTGGATTTCCGCAAAGTGAAGTTGGCAGAATTTCAATTTCAGTATGTCAGGCAAACCCAACAACCATATACACCGGCGTTGAGCTTGACAGCAACGATGCGATGCTTGGTGTATTTAAATCTACAAATTTCGGCGCTAACTGGACCAATGTTTCGCCTGACTCAAATGTACTGGGCGGACAGGGTAATTATGATAATGTTATTGCAGCATCGCCAACAAATTCAAATGTTGTGCTTTTTGGAGGTATACGGATGTGGAGAACAACCGATGGCGGGCTTAACTGGGTAAGAAATCTTTCACCGGAAATTCACGCTGACCAGCATGCAATTGTATGGAAAAACGGCAATGAAGTTTATGCGGGCAATGATGGAGGTATGTGTTACTCAACTAATGCCGGACTTAACTGGGTGAGCAACACTAATATTTTTCCTGTCACACAGTTTGTAAATTTATCGGTTGGCTCAAGCAACACAAATATAATTGCAGGAGGCTCAAGGGATAACGGAATGTGCGTTACTACAAACGGGGGTTTAACCTGGACACAAACACTTGCCGGTGACGGCAGCGGTGTGGCAATTGATCCTTTGAATGCGAACAGGATATTTATGACAAGCGGCGCGTACAGCGGAGCCTTTGCATGGAAGCGGTTTACTTCAACAAACTTTGGTATGAACTGGACAGAAGTATCAGACCCGGTATTTGATCCTGCCGGCACTTCCTACACAAAAATGCGGTGTGATAGAAACGTACCTGCAAGATTTTATACAAATCTGGGAGCGCATATTTACAGAACTTCGAATAACGGGGTAAGCTGGAGCAAACTTAACAATACTCCTTTTCCGGATTCAGCTATACTTAACTTCAACGCTTCAAAGAACGGCGGACTGGTTTATGTGTGTCTTAACGCAACGCCGCCTGTAGCGGGAGCCAAGGTGCGTGTGTTTGATAACGGTGTATGGGAAGAGCGCTCAACCGGCCTGCCCTCAAATCAGAATGTTAGGATGATAGGTGTGCATCCCTATAACATTAATGATGTGTTTGCAGTAATGAACGGTGTAGGTACGCCCACGCAGAAGATCTTCAAATCAACTAACCAGGGTGTAACATGGAGCAATATTACGGGTAACATCCCCGATGTTCCGCTTAGTGATATTGTAGTTCATCCATCCAATGATAATAAACTATATCTTGGTACGCAGATTGGCTGTTACCGCTCAACAAATGGCGGCGCAAACTGGCACAGGTGGAATAACGGGATGCCGGACGCTACCGTAATTACAGAGCTAAGCTATATAGATAGCGCGAATGCCGGAAAGTTTTATATTGTAGCGGCAACATACGGCAGAGGGATAATAATACGTGAAACTTCAGGTGATGACCCGAACGGCATTCAGCCCATAAGCGGAAATATTCCAACAGCATATTCATTAAATCAGAACTATCCTAATCCGTTTAACCCGGTAACAAACATTAAATTCGGAATTCCAAAAGCCGGCAATGTTAGATTGGTGATATATGATATCAGCGGCAGAGAAGTGAAGAGGCTTGTGGATGAGAGCCTGAATGCCGGATATTATAATGCGGATTTTAACGCAGCTAATCTGGCAAGCGGGGTCTATTTCTACAGGATCGAAGCGAAAGATTTTACAGATGTAAAGAAAATGGTCCTGGTTAAGTAAACTATTATTCTATCAATAATAATTAATTTAGCGAGTGAGTTTAGAGCGTATTTTCAGTAAAAGCTGCCAATTGGCAGCTTTTCTTTTAGTAACCTATATATAAAAACAGATAGTTATGCCCTTAAAACTATTTACAACATTGGCTAAAAAATTTCCAAAATTCATTCAATAAAACACATAGTTTATTCTTTCCAAAAAACCTTATAAAAATGCCCAAAAATCGAGCAATTCTTTAGTTCTTTCAATTTTTGAACAATTCTATATCTAACAAAACGGCTTTTGTTTCTTGGATAAGGACGTATGATAAAAGCTAAATTTGTAAGGTATTCAAATCACACGACGAAATTGAAAACAAATAATATATAATATTGAAAGGAACAATAAAAATGCTAAAGCTTAGATTTACTAATACGGGAGGTATATTATTACTTCTTATACTGATGATAACTGGCACTTATGCACAAAATACAGATATCCCAGGCGAACTGATGCAGAGATATATAGCCGCCACAAAAAACATGAACGACAGAGAAAGAACTGTAATTTCGCAGGAGATGGAATCATACCTTGGAGCAGAGCCTGTTATTGATAATGTTTCAAACGGGAAAATAAATGTTACAGTAAATCCCCCGGGAAGCAATAGTGACTGGTATAATTCTGATGTAACTGTTTATGTTGGCGGTGCAGGTAATGGCGAAGATAAACAGCTTGATCTTAAACAGGGTGAAGACGGAAATTTGTACATGCTGATACCAACACGGAATCCCGGAAGTTATAAAGGAGGATTCAGGCTGTGTTATTCAACTAACGGCGGTGCATCATGGTCAACAATTACACAGGTTACCAATAATGCTGAATACTTTTTCTCATTTGGAATGCTTGTTGAATCAAGACAGAATAGTAATGCTGACTCAACAAGAATAATTGTATATTATACATCATCAACAAGTTCGAATGGAGACAATGCCCAATTGAATGTTTTTTCCACAAGGAAAAACGGTACAGCAATGTACGGAGGCATTGTAAGCACTCCGTCAGCAGGAAATAAATATAAGAACATAACAGTATCCAGCGATGGTATGTACTTTGAATCAGCAACTTATATGCATGTGATAGTTAGCGAAAATGGCAATTCAGGTTCATTTGCAGGCTTCAGGCATTTCAGATCAATAAATTTCGGGTCAACACACTCTAATGCGTTAATCAGCACAGGTGCTTTTGAGCAAAAGCCATCAAGCGCGTTTTTAAAAAGTAATTCCGGGTCTGACTCAATATACGTTGTATTTGAGCATACTCCTGACGGGACATATTCCGTGATAGGTTCATTAACAACTACCGATATACCCTCAACAACAAAGAACTTAAGACCATATTATGCTATCATAGTTGGTGATTATTATACAAATCCCTGTATTACAATTTCACAGCAGCATCCAAGCCTTCCAAAGAAGATAATGTACACGTATAAAAAGAATTCCAGAGCTTATATGAGTTATTCTACAAATTCAGGCATGACGTTTACACAGGTTACCAATCTTTTGCCGAACAATGTATATTATAATTCAGCAGTATGTACATCAGACTCGGGTTCAACAGCAGGAAACAATTTTATTGTTGCGTGTTTTTCTGATAATATCGATTCCATGCATATAAAACGGGCTTCTATTAACCAGATGACAGGTTTGACAAAAAGGGTATTTTCTAATAATAACTCAAATACTATTCCCGCAATTACCGTTTATAATTCAGGTGGTAACAAATATACTGCCATTTCATATGCAGGCATTGGCCCCAATAATGCGTATTTTAATTCAGAACAGCTTGTAACGGGGATACAAAACATATCCGGCGAAATTCCGGCAGAATATAAGCTTTCACAAAATTATCCTAACCCTTTCAATCCGACTACGAATATCAGCATTAAATTACCAAAAGAAGGTTTTGTGAAGTTAACGGTGTTTGATGTAACAGGAAAAGAAACCGCAATACTTGTTAATGAGAACTTAAGGGCAGGTGAATATAAAGTGGATTTTAATGCATCTAAATTGACAAGCGGAGTTTATTTTTATAGACTGGAAGCCAAAGATTTTACAGAGGTTAAGAAAATGATCGTGGTAAAATAGAATATTATGCCATATAATTAAACCCCAAAATTAACAGTAAGGTTATTACGGCAGGGCTGAATATATCAGACCTGCTTTTTTTAATTTAGCTCCTGAATTTATTCATTTGTTTAAGTAAGCAAGTTCATAACTGCCATCGGTGTAGATAACAAGATGCTCCGCATCCGGGGAATATTCAACAAATCTTCCGCCCGGGTATCTATCCTGGTAATCCAGGTTCAGCCAAACTGAGCCATCTATATCTGTGTGATAATTTAAGTATTGTACACGTATCCTTGAATCTCTGTTTTGATAGTATGTGTTTATGCTTTCTTTAAACGAGTTCATTTCTGTTTCAGTAAGATCTCTGCCCAGATATAGCTCGGGATATGCGTGCCCCGAAACGCAGACAACTCTTCCTTCCCCGCCCAGAGATTTGACAAGAGATATCATTAAAACTGCATAATCATCACAATCCCCGGTATATGTAAAAACAGAAACTCCTGCTTTTTCAAAAAACTCCATTCCGCCCGGGTCTCGCTGGTAGTTCCAGTTCCTGTAAAGATTATCAAATACTGCACAAACATTTTGGATGTATTCCTTTTCAGTGTATGCCAGGGTAAGCTCACCGGCTTTGATCTTTACAGCTGAGTTATCCGGTTCAATTGCTGCCGCAATGCCCCTTGCGGTAAGCTCTTCTACCTGGCTTTTGGTAAATTGAGCGAAGACCTTCAAAGTGAAGATCTGTAACACGATAAATAATAGCAGTATAGTTTTTTTCATAGTTCAGGTATTGCAATAGGATAACAATGCGGTATTATCTTATGGTTCCGGAACTAATGTGAATATATGTAATAGCCCTAATTATTAAGAAGCTATCTTACCTGCTAAACTTTGGGTCTTCAAACCATTTGTCGTTATCAGCAGGAATATCCTTTACTTCAGATACTTCAAAAGTAACTTCAACCATTTTTCCGGCCTCAACCATAACACTTGGGAACTTGCGGCTGCCTTCCATAATTTCAGTCATTTTAGTGGTTTTTTCTATATACTCTTCCATGGTAATTTTGCCGGATTGCATATCTTCTATCAGTTTTTCGTAAGCCTTTATTACAAGTTTATTTGTTTCATCATTCAGTATTGGGGTTACTTCAACTTTTCCTTCGTAAACTTTAAAGATAGTTTTATCGTTTTCGGTTATAACTTCAAATTCTGTACCCCGCACTCCGCCAACAGCACCTTGAGTAGTAACCTCATAACCGCCTCCTCCAAGCAGATTTTTTATACTATGCCACACTTTTGAGGTTTTTTTTTGAATGAAGTTTCGGTTATCACAGAAATCACTTGTGATCCTGCAAGTGGAATTCGGGGCAATCCTTATTAATGCGCCATCCCAAATTTCCATTTCAGCATAGCCGTTAGGTCCGGTGACGATTTCAGAACCGAGCGGAATTTCACCGGGTTTTGTCATTGTTACTTTTTCTGTTTTTATCTCTTTGCTGATCTCTCCGCAAACTTCGAGTACTTCAGTGGTGAATTTTGTTACCTCAATTCCTCCCATTTCAACAAATGTCAGTTTGATCTTACAGTCAGCATTTTTCGGTAATTCATAATTCACACTTCCATCAAACAATAGTGAATCATGCCCGCCGCCAAATGAATAGATGTTTATTGATGTAAACATCATTAACAAAAATACCTGTATCTTTTTCATATGATTAGTTTGTTTATTTTATCAAGATCATTTTCTTTGTTGCAGTGAAATCTTTAGCCGTAAGTTTGTAGAAGTAAACGCCTGATGCCAGTAATGAAGCGTCATAGTCCACTTTATATGTGCCCGCTGAGTATTGACCGTTAACCAATAATGCAACCTCTTTTCCGGTCATATCAAAAACAGCCAGTTTAACTATTCCTGAGCTTGGTATTCCGAAATTTATATTGGTTACCGGGTTAAACGGATTTGGGAAGTTCTGACCTAAAGAAAATCCCGATGGTATTTCTAAGCTTGTATTAATTAAACCGATAGGATTACCTGTCGGGTTTTGTTTGTAATATATTTCCGTATTTCCGTCACGGAAGTCATACCAAACGACATGAACCACGGAACCCGATACCGCAAGAGACGAAGCAAACGAACCCAGCGGGTTAGATGTAAGCCTGGTATCTGCTTCCCAGCTGAAACCGTTATCAGTTGAGCGTTTATAATAGATCTCGGAGTTTCCATCACGGAAACTGGAAAATGAAATATGCACAGATGAACTTGAAGCTGATACAGAAGGATTATTGGAGTCAAATGGATTGTTGGTTAACCTTAAATCATCGCTCCAGCTTATACCGCCATCAATTGAGCGTTTGTAGTAGATTTCAGGACTGCCACTGTTTCGGTAATCATGCCAAACAACATGGATAACCTGAGCCGAAACAGATACTACAGGATTGTATGAGTTTGACGGCGCATTTGTGAGCCGCGTATCGGCGCCCCAGTTTGAACCCGCATCGGTTGAATTCTTATAATAAATTTCTTCATTTCCGTCACGATCATCTGACCAGACTACATGCACTTGGTTGCCTGATGCTGATACCGAAGGATCATTTGACCAGCCGTTTTGATCAGTAAGTCTTGTATCGCTACCCCAGTTAAATCCGCCGTTGGCAGAGCCTTTATAATATATTTCCCAGTTCCCGTCCCTATAGTCGTACCAAACAACATGCACATCTGAGCCTGATACCGATACCGCGGGGTATCTTAGGCTGCCGGCATTTGTAAGCTGTATATCATTAGTCCATGTTGCTCCCGCATCTGTAGATAGTTTATAATACAAAGACCAATTACCGTTACGCGAATCAAGCCAGACTACATGTACATTTGTGCCGGATACAGCAGAATAAGGATACCTTGATTCAGCAGAATTAACTGTGAGGCGGGTATCCGGACCCCAGTTGTACCCTCCATCAGCGGAGCGTTTGTAATAAATTTCCCAGTTGCCGTCTCCTTTATCTTCCCATACAGTGTGCAAAACACTTCCTGATACCGCAACAACAGGCTCTTTGGATTCGCCAGCGTCTACAGTCAGCCTCAGATCAGGCTGCCATTGGGCGTGAGTCATAGCAGCCGAAATTAATATGAATATTGCTGAGAATAAATATTTTTTCATTTGACTTTATCTCCCGTGAGGTTAATTTTATCTACTTTATAAGTATCATTTTCTTTGTTGCGGTGAAATCTTTAGCTGTGAGTTTATAGAAATAGACACCTGAAGAAAGTGAGGAAGCGTTATAATCTGCCTTATATGTGCCAGCCGCCAATTGACCGTTAACCAATACGGCAACTTCTTTTCCGTTCATATCATATACAGCTAATTTTACATAACCTGCGTTTGGCAGCGCGAATTGTATATTTGTTACGGGGTTAAATGGATTTGGATAGTTTTGATCAAGTGAATATCCGGATGGAATAGTTGTAGAAACATGTACAATCCCAATAGGATTTCCGACGGGGTTCCTTTTGTAATATATTTCTGTATTGCCGTCTCTGTTATCACTCCACACTATATGCAGCGCTGCGCCGGAGATATTTATCGAAGGAGTATTAGACGCACCGGCATCATTGGTTAATCTTGTATCTCCCAGCCAGTTTGCACCTCCATCGGTTGAAATCTTGTAGTACACTTCATTGTTTCCGTCTCTTGCATCCTGCCAGCAAATGTGAATAAAAGAATCATCTGTTGCAATTGAAGGATACCAGGAGTTTCCCGAAGCGCTGCTAAGTCTTTGGTCAGAACCAAAAGTCATACCTCCATCTGCTGAATATTTGTAATAAATTTCCCAGTTGCCGTCTCTTTGATCAGACCATGTCATATCAACAAAGTCGCCTTCTGATGTAATTGATACGGATGTTGACTGCGAGGAATTATTTGTCAGCCGGTTTTCGCCGCTCCATGTTACGCCGCCATCAGTGGAGTATCTGTTGTAGATCTCCCTGTTACCGTCGCGGTTATCTTCCCAGGCAATGTTAACCTTCAGGCCGGAAATTGTTACGGCGGGGTATTCTGAAAATGAAGAGTTGCTGCTTATCCTTTGGTCTGCTTCCCAA
>CAZQYL010000102.1:0-8305 GCA_964597425.1 uncultured Ignavibacteriales bacterium
GTAGTATACCTGCAAGGGTATCGTGGGTTCGAATCCCACCTTCTCCGCAAAATGTTTGAAAAAATTTACAAAACCTTTGTAATCTTAATATTTTGCTCTAATATTTATTCAATATTTCTTTATGTTTCACTTATTATAGGACTATATGATTCACTATTTACCAATATTCCAAATCCTTATTTTTACTTTGTAAGTCCATTTATATTATTTCCAATAAACTTCATATTGGCATTACTTTCACTGATAGTGATACTTTTCAGATCAACAAAAGATATTTGTTTAAAATTAAGTATTATAAACTTTTTTATTCCGATTGTATGGGTGATATATTTAGTTATCTATATAACAATT
The DNA here is from genome assembly GCA_964597425.1 of uncultured Ignavibacteriales bacterium. Classification (GTDB taxonomy): domain Bacteria; phylum Bacteroidota; class Ignavibacteria; order Tepidaquicellales; family OLB5; genus OLB5. Next base: position 352 of record CAZQYL010000102.1, read on the forward strand.
GATCCAACTGCTGCGGAATGATTTATTGCTTAAAAAAAAGCCCGGCAACTGCCGGGCTTTAATTTACCACAATTCTTCTTACTTCAGCAATACAAGCTTTTTCACATCAGTGAATTCACCTGATTCCATTCTGTAGAAGTAAATACCGCTTGCCAGATACGAAGCATTAAAATCAACTTCATAATTACCGGCAGTCCTGATATCATTTACCAGTGTTTTGACTTCTCTTCCCAAAACATCATATATTTTAATTGTTACAAATGATTGTTTCGGAACGGAATATTTAATCCTGGTAATTGGATTAAACGGGTTTGGATAATTCTGTGCCAGTTCAAATTTAACAGGCACCTGCTGATTGTTTACGGCTAAAACAGCGTTGTATATAATGTTCAGGCAGTAACTTTCAACCCTGCCTGTATCACTTGCTGCCTCGTCATGTACTTTAAGTATCCAGTTTCCATGAACATCAAGTCCGTTAAAGACACTCAACGGACTCTCAGGTCTGAATGTACCTGTAAACGGCGCGGTTCCTGTTGATATGGAAACGGCTGAAGAATCATCAAACAGAGTATTGATATAATTATCACCACCGGAGCCCCGCCTGTTGGATAGCGAAACTTCAATTCCTGTCGGGGAAATTATACTGAATGATATATCACCATCATATGTGTGAAGCAGTGATTCCATCTTAAAGTTAAGGTCAACTATGGTGCCTGACTGCAGAATGAATAATGTATCATAAGATATCTGATTATCCCTGATTGGCATATATGTCTGTTTACAGAAACTTGAAGCAGCCTGTGTTGTGATATTGAATCTGAAATACCCTGCAGCAGGAAGTCTGCCTATATTATGATTTGATGAATTATCACTGGCTTTTATCACATAAAATATCGAATCACCCGGAGTAACTTCGCTATTGGCGGAATTAAACATGCCGGTAAAATTACTGCCGCCTGTATTATTGAGCCTGAATGATTTAAGCGGAGCAGGTGAATTTTTATACCATTCAACCCATACACTATCAATCCCTATATTATCAGTTACATTGCCATTTACATTAACCGGCCACATCGGTTGTCCTACATCCATTATCTGCGTATGTGTGATAACTGGAGGAGTTACATCTGCCGATGCTGTGAAACTGAAATAACCCGATGGAGCATCCGGCGGCAGAATAGTTACCCTGTTCAGCATATCACATGTCTTTAAGTAGTACCTGTACTGCGCTGCCGACCCGTTACCGGGAATAGAAGCGCTCCAGTTATTGCCGGATGAATTTGTCATTGCAATACTATCAGTAAAAGTACTTCCTCTTGTCCAGAAAAGTTTTGTTTTAGAAGGATCTATGCTTGAACCTGAAGGAGTTATTACACAGTTAACATTATATGGACCGTTTAGATTTTCGGTATTTGGCAAACAAGTGTGCGCTATAACCGGACCGTAAGCAGCCTGGTAAATAGAAGGATCGCCGAAACAATTATACATTTCAAGATACCTTCGTATATCACTTGTAATACTTCCGTAATGCTGCACCAGGTAATATTTTGCCATTACAAACATTGGTGCCGTCTTTTTAAGTCCATCGGTGAACATTGCCCTGTACAGCCTGCGCTCAAGAATATCATCTTCATCCCAAAATGAGTTAACTGAAGAGCCCCAGAAAACTGAGCCTGCTTTGGGTCTGCGTATCCATGTTTCACCAAAGCACTCGGCATTCTGATATTGCCCTGTAAGACATGCAAATGAATAGACATAAGGGAAATAGCTGTTGTTAAGCGCATTTACCTGTGTTTGATTCAACGGCGGTCCGTCAGCCCAGCTTGTAGTGCTGCCATGCCCTGAATAAATTGCAAATACCTGGTTATTGTTGAGTGCATCTATTAACTGCTGAGTAGTTGCATTGTATGTATGAGTATATAACTTAACATTTGTATAAGCCGGGGCTGTAAAAAAGCTATCAATTACGAAATTGTGGGTAGCTTCTGTAATTGCCCAGTTATCAGTTGATGCCATAAAAACATTTTTCTTCGGCAAAGCACCTATATTACTTTCCATATACATGGTCTTGGTAATAATATTGGTTAGTTCCGCTGTATTTGCAACCGGGAATCTGCCTATAAATGCATCCGCAAAAGGGTCACTGCCTTCAAGCAAAGTATAATTCAGGTCAGTATGCGGATTATCAGAACCGATACCTGTCCATTCAGGAATCTTATCAATATCTCCGGCAAGAAGTATGAATTCAGGTCTTGTAGAAATATTATTGTATCTGTTCTGTATATAGCTTTGGATGGCTGATGTAGTAGTACCGGTAGTACTTGTATTTACCATTAACACATTATAACCCATGCTTGATTTATAAGCCGCAAAAGGTCCCATTACTGTTTCATATTCAGGCGGAGTAATAATAAGATAATTATTGGTACCGGTGAAATCTACTGTCTCTGAATTTACAGCCAATGCATTGAAAATTTCCCTGAAAGAACTGCCGATCGAGGTATATTTCGGAATTCCCGCTGAGAGCCCGATCTTTATTCTGGCAGATTTCGTGATAAACATTCTGCCCGCTGAAGGATCGTACCTGAATGGTAATACTGTTACCATCACGGCTTTTACGCCGCCAATTATTACAGGTTCAGAGATCTTCACAAGCGGTTCCATGATGCTTCCTGCTGTGGTATAGTAATTTCTATTAATTGTAAAGGGACGGTCTTTAAGTTCCCTGGATTTCTCCCAGGGAGCCTGGGTTGGAAATAATTTCCGCTGAAGATATTTTTCTTCAACAGATTGATTCTGTATATAGAATTCCGGTGATGTTTCTGCTTTATCTATAATGAGGATGAAAGTGAGCTGGGGTAACATTGGTAAGCCTTCATTTGGTGTGATACCAAAATTTTCTACGTTTATGATATCAAATGATTCACCTTCTTTAGTTACAGTCTGGTGACTGTAAGCCGGAAGGCTGAATTCTATTTCATATCCGCCGTTAGCTTTTATCAGTTTAACACTGTTAATGCCCTGTGAATATGAAACAAAACTTACTGCCGTGCACAGCAAAAAAACAGCAATCACGGCTGCGGTAAAGCGCTTCATGTTTATTAGCTCCTGGTGTAAGAATTATGTTTGAGAACGAATTACACCATACAAATATAATGTGTAAATCAGGGTTTTGATATATAATTATTAGTGTCCGCCATTGGTTCTTACTGCGATAAGGTTACTATACAGGGAAAGAGTGTTTTAATTTAACATATTCTTTGCAATATTTGCATAAATATCAATATCTAAAATGAATCTTCCTTCGGAATATAACGGGAAGCTGTACTCTTTGCTTGATGAAGTACACAAGCTCAAATTCAGCGAGCCTCAAAAAGCGCTTGAACTTGCAAATTTTGTGTACGTACAGGCACTTAAATCAGCAGATGAAGTGCTTGAAGCAAATTGCCTGTATGTTCTTGGGGTTTGCCATGAAATAATTTCAAGTTACCCGCAGGCAATGAAGTTCCTCTCTGAGGCGATAAAGCTTGCTCAGCATCTTGGCGAAAAAAAGATAATGGGTGATGCACTGAATTATGTGGGTGTAATTCACGATAACCTGAATAATTACTCTAATGCCCTTAAAGCATACTTCAGGGCACTAAAAATATATGAGGATGTAAAAGAAAACAAAAAGATCGCAATTGTCCTTTCCAATATAGGGCTGATATACACAAATATTAAGGATTACCGAAATGCCCTGAAATTTTATTCACATGCACTCGATATCGCCGAAGAAGAGAACGATACGGAGTCTCTGCTGATAACAAATATCAATATCGGTTTAACACACTCACAACTGGGAAATTTTGAAGAAGCGCTGAAATTCCTTTATGACGCTTTTGACCAGGCAACAAACTCAAATGATAAACGCAGAGCTTCACTGGCGCTTGATCATATTGCCGATACAAATATCAAGCTGAACAAGAACGAGGAGGCTTTCAGCCTGTTTGAACAAAGCAGGAAACTGAAACTGGAACTTGAAGACAAACGCGGCCTGGTAAAAGTTTACAGCACAATCGGTCACCTTCACCTCATTGAAAATAATATGGCGGAGGCCCGGGCTAATCTTGAAAAAGCTCTTGATCTTGCAACTGAGCTTGGCATAAAAAGATCAGTTCATGAGCTGCATAAAATGCTGGCTGAAGCATACGAAAGAATTGAAGATTCAACCAGGGCGCTATACCATCTTAAAATTGCCTACCAGAAAGAAATGGAGCTTTTGAGGGAAGAAGCTGAAATACGCGCGAGAAATATTTCGACACAGCTTGAAATTGAACAGGCCCAAAAAGAAGCCGAAATTCAGAGACTGAAAAATATTGAACTTGCCCAGGCACTGGAAGATGTTAAAAAACTGAATGTAAACCTTAAGGAGCTTAATGATGAAAAAAATGAATTCATGGCAATAGCAGTACATGACCTTAAAAACCCGCTGCAGAATATTCTTTCTACCGCAAGGATACTTAAAAGAAGCAGTGAACTTCCGAAATCAGAAATGGATGAATTTACCAGTAACATAATAAACCAGACTGACAGGATGTTCAACATCATTAAGAAACTGCTTGATCATAATGCTATTGATCAGGGTGAGCTTAAGCTCAAAATATCCACTTTTGATGTGAACGCTGTGGCCGCTGAAATTATTACTAATTTCAGGGAAGAATCGGAAAGAAAGAAACTAAGTCTCATTCTTCAGGAAGCATCCGGGGAAGTGAATATAAATACAGATAAGGTTATACTATATGAGATACTGCAGAACCTGGTTTCAAATGCCATTAAATTCTCGCCGGAATTTAAGAGTATCATTTTAAGGGTATATGCTGATGAAAAAGATGTGAAACTCGAGGTCAGTGACCAGGGTCCCGGCTTCAGTGATGAAGACAAACGAAAAATGTTCAGCAAATTTGCACGATTAAGCGCCAAGCCAACTGGTGATGAACACTCAACAGGTCTGGGTCTTTCTATAGTAAAGAAGTTGTGTGAACTAATTGGCGCTAACCTGAAACTGGAAAGTAAACAGAACGAAGGAGCAAAGTTTACGATAACACTAAAAAATTGGTAATAAACAGATATAAAACATATACTTCCGGGTAACTTATTCACGTTATTCCATTTGTTTAAAACCCTTCTATCTTTACAACAGAATGATATCAGAATTCAGCAAATTGCTCCAAAAGGGGCACAACTTACGAGAAACAAATCCGAATGAAGCTTTAAATATCTTTGAAGAAGCATATAAGATTGCTGTTTCTTCAGGGGATCACAATAAACAGTTAGAAACTCTGTTTGAACTGGGTGTAACAAAACACAACCTTTCACTTCATTCAGAAGCGGCTGAGCATTTTAAGAAAGCTCTTGGTGCAGAGTTTATTCATGAAGATCTTTTCCTTAAATCAAATATACTTAGATGCCTTGCTGTACAGTACATAAGATTAAACAAGATAGAAGAAGCCATAAACTTTCTTTACGAAAGCGAACGCGTTAGTATAAGCTGCGGGTTTAACGAAAACCTGCATATGATAGAATCAACGCTGGGTTCTGTATATATCCAGCTGAAGATGTTTGAAAAGGCTCTTGAGCATGAGTTGAGATCGCTTGAACTGGCGGAGAAGCTGAAATCTGACCTGATGATAAATTATTCTTACCTGGGAATTGGATCATGTTATTATCTCATGGGTGAACTGGATAACGCTGAAATTTATCTCAACAAAGCTATAAGAGGTGAACAAACCAATTACACTAAAGCAAATACATATTACTACCTTGCCAAACTTTATGTTGATAAGAAAGATAACATTAAAGCACTGGAATTTGCCGATAAAGGAATTGCTGTATCAGATGAATTCCTGATCCAGGATTACCGTGCCTTATGCACGGGCATGAAAGGGGCAATTTTTCTAGAATCCGGTGACAGTACCACGGCCGTATCTCTACTGGAAGATGCCATAGGAATATCTGAAAAGATCGAAAACAAAAGGATCTATTTCAGCCTGTACAAGGACCTGATAAGAGCATACGATAAAACCGGAGATTACAGGAAAAAAGCTGAAGCATATGAAAAGCTCTACGAATATCATATTGAATACCTCGAAAATCAGTCTAAGCTGAAAATTAATCAACTGAATTCAGAGCACCAAATAGAAAAAGCAAAAGATGAAGCGGAGATCGAAAGATTAAAAAATGTTGATCTCAGGGAAGCTATAGATAAAGTAAAGAAACTGAACGAAGAACTCGAAATTCTGAATCTCGAGAAAAATGAGTTTATGGCAATTGCCGTTCATGATCTTAAAAATCCGCTTCAGAACATTCTTTCAACTGCAAGATTGATCAAACGGAGCAACCCTCCTGAACCGGTAAAAGATCTTTCAGAGAACATTGTACAGCAGACAGACCGTATGTTTAACCTGATAAGAAAGCTGCTTGATCATAACCTGGCTGAAGAAGGCAAGATCAGGATAAACAAAAGCGAATTCAAAGCGGAATCCATCCTAAGGGATGTAATGAACGATTATAAAGAAGCGGCAGAACGGAAGCAGCTGATGCTGAATTTCACCAATTACTGCAATGGCAACAAACTGAATACTGATTATGATATATTGTACCAGATAATGTGCAACCTGGTATCAAACGCTATAAAATTTTCACCTAAGAACAGGAACATATTTCTGAGCCTGAATTCAGAAAACGGGAGCATCCTTTATGAAATAAAAGATGAAGGTCCCGGCTTCAGCGAAGACGATAAAAAGAAGATGTACAGGAAATTTTCGAAATTAAGCGCCCAGCCAACGATGGGAGAAAGTTCAACCGGGCTTGGGCTGGCAATTGCAAAGAAACTCAGTAACTTAATAAATGCAGAGCTTTCTCTTGAAAGCGAGCATGGCTGCGGTGCCAGATTCACGCTGCAGCTGGATCCAAATTAAAAATTATTGCAGCAAAAAAGCACTTAACTTCTGCAAACACTTATTGCCCGAAAAGTATTTTAAAGGGAAAACAAATATAAATATATGAAAAATCTATCAACTCTTATTGATGAAGGAACCAAAATCAGGCAAAACCTGCCCTCAGAAGCTCTTGGTATATTCAAAGAAGCACTCAGCGAATCTGAGCTGAACTCAAACGAAGAATACAGGGCAATTTCTCTTTTTAACATTGCTATTACATACCTTATACTTGTAGATTACGATAAATCCATCGCATACTTCCAAAAGGCGCTTAACACTGAACATGTGCTGAACAATCTTGAACTGCAGTCAGAAATTCTGCGGGGTATAGCCGGCAATCATATAAAAAAATATAACTACAAAGAAGCTCTGAAATACTTCTACCTTTCCGAAAGCGCAAGCATTCAATCATGGAATATGCCCAATCTGCACCTGGTTTACCAGGGCATTGCATCTTTGTACACAAAGCTCAAACTTTATGAGAAAGCTCTTTCTTATACCCTGAAATCACTTGATATCGCAATTCAAAGCGGAGAGGATGACCCGCTGCAGGTATCTCTTATGTCAATTGGAGCCTGTTATTACAAAATGAAGGAATATGATAAAGCAAGAGACTACCTGGATAAATCACTTGAACTTACAAGCAATGACTTTGCAGAAGCAAACGCTCTTCATTTCATTTCTCACATAAAGTTTGATGAAGGCAACTATGAAGAATCAGAAAAGCTTTCTTTACGCCAGATTGAGATCTGCAATGTAAACAACTATTACGACTTCGAAGCACTTGGATACCGACAGCTTGGCAGGATCAGATTCAAAACAGGCAGATATAATGAAGCCCTTGAATATTTTAACAGGACCCTTGAATTGGTTAATACTACGGGAGACAGAAGTATCAAGTTTGCAGCAATTGAAGATATGATCGAGATTTACAGTAAGACAGGCGAAAAAGACATGATCATGGAGCTCTATCC
>CAZQYL010000103.1:0-8225 GCA_964597425.1 uncultured Ignavibacteriales bacterium
GTAAGCTGCGCAAGTTCAGTATCAGGTATGACCCTGATCTTATAAGACGCAAGGTCATTGGCAATTACTGCGATCAGTTTCGGGTCAATATCATTATCTTTCTTTGAAACTATTACTGATGTTACTGTCGGGAAATCGACACTGAAGCTTTTTACGCGCTCGTGAATTGCCTTTTCATCCATAGAAGCGTTGAAGTCAGTTTCGTAATTTTCCCTGCCGCCAACTGTTAGATTGATAATTACATCTTTCTTGCTGTGAAGCAGCTTATTCTGCAGGTCAATTTCATCCAGGTTCCTTGGGAAAACGAAACTGAACTCATTTTTATTTATCAGGTACTTATCTACATCTTCACCGGAATAATCGGTTATATTGTTTATTATTACACAAACTATTGCGCTTTCCCTGTGGATCTTATCGGAATGTGAAATATTCAGTTTAGCAAGTGGAAGCTTGTTAGATGTATCGGGGTTTGTTATACTGATGTTGATATCTTTGGTTATTATATCCTCATATACAGCCGAAGCAAGACCTAAGCTGCTGAAGTATCCGGCCAGGTCGGCATTTACTTCTATTGAAGTAAGATCTGTTGGGATTACAATATTCTTGACAAAAAGCTCTGCGGAGCTTTGATTATTTTTCCCCGCTTTTTTTTGTGTTTTGGTATCACCTGTGCTGCCGGAGCTTTCGTTCTTTATCCATTCGTTCTTTATTCCAAAGTTTCTCAAAACAGAATCAATACCCGGAGAAAGGATCTGCCTTAATGCTTCAATATTCTGTTTTCCCGGGGGATTGTTGCTTTCATTTGTTCCTGTGATATTGCCGGATGGGTCTTTTTCGGTAGTGTGTTCATTTTTAAGCGCATATTTCGATATCAGGAGTACCCCTGCTACTACTAACAGAGCAACAATCACAATTACTTTGTTGCGGAACGATTTAAAGAAATCTTTTATTTTAGATATTATCAATTAATTAGCTGGATTTACTACCATTTTTATACAAATATGGCAGTTTTATATGACTAAAAATATTTATATTTTGTCATTAATACTACATAATTTTCAATCTTAAACAATAATAGAGGAGATTTAGGGATATGGAACCAATTCCTGTAATGCGGGAGAGTTTTTCGGAAGTGCAGGATTCTGCAAGAACCTTTATTCTAAAGGTCTACATGTGGATGACAGCTGGTTTATTGATAACTGCGGTTGTTTCAATAGCGCCCTTCCTTATTTTTACAGAAGAACAGTTCATGAACCTGATAACACAATATATATATGTATTCTACGGGTTAATGATATTTGAATTACTAATTGTGTTTGGGCTCTCGTATGCAATTAACAGGATACCTGCGATTTTAGGACTCCTTGTATTCCTGTTCTATTCATTCCTTAACGGAGTTACGTTATCGCCAATATTCCTTATCTATACCGGTTCATCAATATTTTCAACTTTCCTTATATGTTCCATGATGTTCGGCGGAACCAGTATATTGGGCTTTATCACTAAAATGGACCTCACAAAATTCGGTGCTTATTTAACAATGGCGCTGATAGGTTTGATAGCAGCAATGGTTGTAAACCTGTTCCTGGAAAGCAATATGATGAGCTGGATAATTTCGCTTATCGGTGTATTCCTGTTTGTGGGACTTACTGCATACGATACCCAGAAGATCAAAAAAATGGCCGGCGGTATTGATGCTGCTTCAGAAGACGGAAAAAAAGCATCTATTATGGGTGCATTAACATTGTACCTGGATTTTATTAATCTTTTCCTTTTCTTATTGCGTTTGCTTGGAAGAAGAAACTAATTAACTAACTATATTATATTAATGATCAAAAACTTAAAATTACTTCTCATTCTCTCGTTTTTCGCGGCGGCGCAGGTTTACCCCCAGGTAAACTTTGTAAATGCGTTTCCCAATCTTTCATTTTCACTGCCCTTGTTCTTAACTCACTCAGGTGATGGCACAAACAGAATATTTGTTGTGCAGCAGCGCGGAATAATCAAAGTATTCCCGAATGATTCAATGACAACCAATGTTCAGAATTTCATTGATCTATCCAACATAGTAAGCTCTTCAGGGAATGAAAGAGGTTTGCTTGGGCTTGCTTTCCACCCGAATTATTCATCCAACAGATATTTCTTTGTCTATTATACCAGACAAAGCGATGGGGCTCTGAGAATATCAAGGTTTACAACCTTGACAGGAAACCCAAATAAAGCAGATTCTTTAAGTGAGCTTAATATGCTCACAATTGCTCACCCGACATACTCAAATCATAACGGCGGATGCCTGATGTTCGGTGCTGATGGTTATCTTTATGCAGGCACAGGTGATGGCGGTTCAGGCGGTGACCCGAATGCGAACGCGCAAAATGTAAATGTTCTGCTTGGCAAGATTTTGAGAATTGATATCAATACTCCCAGCGGTGGTAATAATTACAGTATACCTCCAACAAACCCGTTTGCAGGCGGCGGCGGAGCGCCCGAGATATACGCTATTGGAATGAGAAACCCGTGGAGATTTACTCGTGATGCAGTTACAGGCACGATCTATTGCGGTGATGTGGGACAGGATGCATGGGAAGAAGTTGATACACTTGCAGTGGGTAAGAACTACGGCTGGAGATGTTATGAAGGCAACCATACTTTTAACACTTCCGGATGCGGTCCCATTGGAAACTATACATTTCCTATAGCAGAATATCCAAACTCTGGCTCAGATATTTCTATTACCGGCGGATACGTTTACCGTGGTGCCAGGGTGCCGTGGCTTGTTGGCAGGTACATTTACGCTGATTACGGCAGCCGAAAAGTTTGGAAACTGTTGCTTAACGGAGGTGCTGTCAGTGATAACTCAATTATCGGTGTCGCTCCGCAGGGTGTTCCTTCATTCGGGGTTGACCAGAGCAATGAATTGTATATTGTAGGCTCAAGCGGTACTATATTCAAATTACAGGATGCTTTGATAGGTGTGCAGGGGACATCGAACGAAATTCCAAACGGATTTTCTCTGGAACAGAATTATCCAAATCCATTCAACCCCACCACAAATATATATTACAATGTTGGTATGACCAGTGTTGTGAGCATTTCAGTTTATGATATGACAGGTAAAGAAGTTGCAGTACTTTTGAATGAATCAAAACCTGCAGGCAGGTATTCAGTTGAATTCAATGCTGCAAATATGCCTAGCGGAGTCTATTTCTATAAATTGACAATAAACGGCAGCCAGTCAATTGAAAAGAAGATGGTATTGGTAAAATGACGGAGTCATTTTTGAAAACCTTGTTTCTAAGGTGGTGAAGTAATTTCTGTAGTACCAATAAGCTACTAAACAAAAAGCGTTTCGTTCTACGAAACGCTTTTTTTATTTTGTATAAATTTGTATTTTAAAGCATAAATATAAGAAATGATGAACAGAATATTTATTGCGGTTGCTTTTTTTTGTTTGCATGTTAGTGTTACAGCACAGCCTTATACTATTGATACTTTGATAGCAGGGATGCCCAGAAATGTGTCTTTTTCTTTCATGGGTGAGGATAGAATTATACTTACTATCAAAGATAGTACCGTAAGGGTTTATTCTGCTTCGGGGACTTATTTAAAAACTTTCTGGAATTTTGGTGATTCCACATATCCTTATTCAGAAAGCGGTGTTTTGGGCGTAACTGTTGACCCGAATTTCAGTAACAATCACTTTGTATATGTATATTACAGCCATTTGAATCCGGCTTCATTAAGAGTAGTCAGGTTTACTGAATCAGGAAATTCCGGCACAAACCCTGTTATAATTTTCAGTCATATTCAAAGCCAGTCAGGTTTGCATTATGGCGGAAATATGCATTTTGGCGCGGATGATAAATTGTATATTTCTGTTGGAACGGGAACTGCGAATAGCGATGCACAATCTTTAACTACCCCACGGGGAAAGATCCTGCGAGTAAACAGAGACGGGTCAATACCATCTGATAATCCATTCTATGATGACGGAAATCCTTTGACCGGAAAGGATGACAGGATATGGGTGCGGGGATTAAGGAACAGTTTTGATTTTAGTTTCAGCCCCTTCAATGACTCACTTTATGCGACTGAAAACGGGAATACAATTGATGAGTTGAATTTTATAAAAAGAGGTAAAAATTACGGATGGCCGCTTTGCGAAGGTTACTGCTCTCCCTTTGTTGATTCTTTAAAACAGCCGATGTTTGCGGCAAACGGATATGCTCCAACCGGTATTATGATCTATAATGGCTCTGCATTCCCTTCGCTTTCCGGGAAAGTATTATTTGGCAGCTTCAATTTTCAGGCAGTTTATGTTGCAACGCTTACTTCTTCTTTAGATTCAGTATTATCTGTGACGCCATGGGCAATTACCGGAAGAGTAACATCCATAGTCCAGCATACCGATGGTTATATTTATGTAATGAAATATGGATTTTCTGATGACGGAGCAATTTTCAGAATTAAGCCACCTGTGAATGGAATTACCCATGAGAATGTTGTAAAAAGTTTTAACTTGATGCAAAACTATCCAAACCCCTTCAATCCCGTTACAAGCATTAGGTACGAGATCCCGAAAGAAGGATTTGTTACTCTAAAAATATACAATACCCTGGGAATGGAAGTAACCACGCTTGTAAACGAAACTAAACAACAGGGAAGTTACGAAGTAACATGGGACGCATCAAACTTCGCCAGCGGAGTTTATTTTTATGAACTGTACTCTGGTGAATTTACTAAACGAAAGAAAATGGTTTTGATAAAATGAAGGAGTCATTTTTGAAAACCTTGTTTCTAAGGTGGTAAAGTAATTTCTGTAGTATCACCAAGCTACTAATCAAAAAGCATTTCGTTATGCGAAATGCTTTTTTTATTGAACAAATGTTATTAACTTGCGCGAACTTTAATTATAAACTTAATAAGAATTATGATGGTGCGGTCATTTATTTTTATCATTCTTCTTCTTCTCCTTCCTGTAACTTTTTACACTCAGAATTGGATGCCTCTTGGCAGCGGTATGAACGGTCAGGTAACCGCGTTAACCGTATACAATGGTGAGCTTATTGCAGGCGGTAATTTTACGAATGCAGGCGGAGTTCCGGTAAATAGTATAGCGAAATGGAACGGCACGGCCTGGTCTCCGCTTGGATCGGGTATAATTGGCGATGTAAGAGCATTAATTGTTTATAATAACGAACTTATTGCCGGCGGATATTTTTATACTGCAGGTGGTGTTAGTGCAAACTGCATAGCAAAATGGAACGGAAGCGCTTGGTCACAGATTGGTTCAGGCATGAATAGCTACGTTACAAGTCTGACATTGTACGGCAATGAGCTTGTAGCCGGAGGATTTTTTTCAACGGCCGGCGGAGTACCGGCTAGCGCAATTGCACACTGGAATGGGAGTTCGTGGGCAGCTTATGGAAACGGGATGCCTTATCTTGTTAACAGTGTTGCAAGTGTAAATGATTCTCTATTTCTTGGGGGAAATTTTTTCCAAACTTACAGGAATACAGGTAAATGGACTGGTTCCGGCTGGATTGCAATTGGAAACGGAGGATGTAATGCTGAAGTTAAATCACTGACCAAATTCGGCACAGATCTGATTCTGGGCGGATACTTTTCAGGTGCAGGCCCTGTTTCCGCAAGTTTTATTGTAAGATGGACGGGGGCTCAATTTATCCAAATGGGTTCAGGAATGAATCAGTATGTAAATTGCCTGACAGCGGCAGACTCTTTTGTTATTGCAGGGGGGAATTTTACAACTGCAGGAGGAGTGCCTGCAAACAGGATCGCTAAATGGAAAAACAACTGGCAGCCTATGGGTAATGGTTTTAACAGTGAAGTATATGCTTTGACAGTTTATGGCGGAGATATAATTGCCGGCGGGCTGTTTACGCAGTCAGGTTCTGCAGGGTTAAGCTACATAGCCCGATATCCCCATGTTACCGGGCTAAACAATATCAGCAGCAATGTTCCTGAAAAGTTTCATCTGCAGCAGAATTATCCTAATCCGTTTAACCCTTCTACAACTATCAGATTTGACCTTAAAGAAAAGGGAAATACGAAACTGATGATTCTGGATGCAGCAGGAAAAGAAGTATTTAACCTTCTACTCAGCGAGCTTAGCGCCGGTTCGTATGAATATAATTGGGACGCCTCAGCATTTTCGAGCGGTATTTATTTCTGTAAAATTATATCCAAAAGTTATACTAAAACCATTAAAATGGTTCTGATTAAATAGTATCACTATAAAATAGATACATAACAAAAAGTAATAAATATATCTTAAAGAAAATTTTATGAAGAATATTAAAGCATCTATTTGTTTAATTTTCATCTTATCCGCATTACCGCTATTTTCACAGCAGTATATGACTGAAGACGTAGTAACCGGACTAAATCAGCCGGTTAGTTTCGTATTTTTACCAGATAATAATATTCTGCTGACTCAAAAATTCGGGCTTTCAAAGATCTATACATTGAATAATACGTTTGTTTCCGATTTCTGGAATTTTACTGACTCCACCAGCTCCGGAGGTGAGAGAGGATTGCTTGGTGTAGTACTGGACCCGAATTTTCAGGTGAACAGGTATACTTACTTCTTCTATATAACTTCTCAAAACCGATACAGGGTAGTTAGGCTTAAAGAAAATAATAATGCCGGCACTGAACCATTTATATTATTTGATGAAAGTAATGCGGTCGGAAGTTTCCATTTTGGCGGCAATATGAGGTTCGGGAGAGATAATAAGCTTTATGTTTCTATTGGTGATAATGGTACAGGTTCCAATTCACAATCGCTAACAACTTTTAAAGGAAAAATATTGAGGCTGAACTCCAACGGTACTATCCCGACTGATAACCCGTTCTATGATGATGGCAACCCTTATACAGGGAATGATGACAGGATATGGGCTTATGGTTTACGGAATAGTTTTGATTTCTGCTTCAGCCCGGTAAATGATTCACTTTATGCCAGTGAGAATATGGTAGGTAATCCGGATGAGATAAATTTTATACGCAAAGGTAAAAATTACGGCTGGCCTGTTTGCTCAGGATATTGTTTTCCCTATAATCCTGCTTACAAAGATCCTATCGGGATATTGCCTGGAAATGATTTTATGGACTATGCCCCTACCGGCATACTCGTTTACACAGGGAGTCAAATGCCTGAACTTACTAACAAACTCCTTGTAATAGGAATGGGTGGCGGACAAATATACAGGGGACTTGTGAAATGTGATCTTGGTAATGCTCCATTGTATGATACAATTACCGCAAAAAGCATATTGATGGATCTTACAGGTACCACTTTAATGCAGGGAAGTGACGGACATTTATACATATGCCGCTTATCACAGGGGACTATAACAAGATTTAAACATGATGTAACGGGAATAAACAACAACAATTCGCCTGTTGGCTATTCAGTCTCTCAAAACTATCCAAACCCGTTTAATCCTGTTACAAGCATTAGGTACGAGATCCCCAAAGAAGGAATTGTATCTCTAAAGATATATAATGTTTTGGGATCAGAAGTAAGTACTTTAGTAAATGAAACCAAGCAGCAGGGGAGCTATGAAGTAACATGGGATGCTGCAAACTATCCCAGTGGTGTTTATTTCTATGAGCTCAGCGCGGATGAATTTACCGAACGTAAGAAAATGGTTTTAGTGAAGTAATATTTGTCTGATGACTTCAGTTCATCCGATGAGTAAGAATGTATGGTGATTAATACAGCCTGCCGTATTTATGGCAGGCTTTTTATTTTTATGTTGGGTATATTTGTAGATAATTATGGAAAATTCAGGGAAATACAAGAGAATTCTGGTTACTTCGGCATTGACATATGCCAATGGAGATACACATTTAGGGCACATTGCAGGCTCAATATTGCCAGCAGATATGTATGTAAGATACTGCCGCCTTGCAGATTATGATATTATTTACGTTTGCGGCTCAGATGAGTACGGAACCGCAATCGAAATGTCCGCTATTAAAGAAGGAATTTCACCCAAAGAGATAGTTGATAAGTATCACTTCGCCAATAAAAAAGCGTATGAACAGCTTGGCATGTCATTTGATATTTATTCCCGCACATCAACTGAAACCCACAAAAAAACCGCTCAGGATTTCTTTACAAATCTTTATGACAAAGATCTGCTTTATCAAAAAACCGAAAAGCAGCTTTATTCTGAAAAGGAAAAAAGATTTTTAGC
>CAZQYL010000104.1:0-8211 GCA_964597425.1 uncultured Ignavibacteriales bacterium
CTGCCTGAATCAGGCATTGTTACAACAGGTGAATATATTCCGGCTATATCTTTTACTTTAAGATATAACTTATTATTCTGCCCCGGTATTATTCCGTTATTTTGTCTTAATGTTATAGATGATACCGATGACGCAAGTTCATTCCAGTTAGAAGTATCATTCAATGCGTAATAATACTTGCTTATCGAGCTGTTGCCGTCAGGGTCAGTCCCTGTCCATGCAAATGTTGCCAATGGAAATGATGTATCAGGGATACTTGTGCCTGCGTTAAATGTTACAGCAGGCGGTGAATTGTACACCGGGAAAAGATTTGTTGCAGGTGTTGGATCAATATTTCCTTTATCATCAACCGCAGCCACCCAGAAACGGAAGGTGCTGTCATTGCCGACTATCACTAACTGGAAAGTACTATCGTTGCCTTCTGAATAGGTCCAGTTGGTGCTATCGAAGGAGAACCTGTAGCCCTGTATCAATCCGTCCGGGTCATCGCCCCACCAGGTGATCTTTATCCTGGTTATCTGCGGACTGATAATGCTATCCGGAAATAACGAGAGATAGGTCTCCGGGGCAGAGTTTGTAACGATTCCTTCGGGCACGTCAGTGCAGCTTTCGAGAACAAACGATCCTGCAAGCAACAACATTAAAACCGCAATATTTAAATATTTTTTATTCAAAAAATTATTAGTTAATGGATTCCCAAGAACCCCCATTACTGCTATTTTGAAACCAGTTAAAATAGATCAATCAATGCAAAACTATCCCTAAAGCTTTTTATCCCCCCTTTGTCAAAGGGGGGATGAGATCAACCAATACTCATTATTCAACGATTCATCATAAAACACATTCCATCGTAAATTAAAGATGGGGGTTGTGCTTTTGTAATTCGACTTACTTCACCAATACCATTTTCTTAACTTCTCTGAAACTGCTGCCATTGAATGAATTAGCTTCGATAACGTATATGTACATTCCCGATGCGAGATTCATTCCGTCAAACTTCACTTCATACTTGCCTTTGTTCTGCACACCGCTTACAAGTGTCTTAACTTCCTGTCCAACCAGATTGTATATCCTGAGCGTAACTTCTGACTCAGTGGGCAGATTGTAAACTATATTTGTTACGGGGTTGAACGGATTAGGATAATTCTGTTTTATCCAGAATTGTGTAGCAATTTCATTTATGGGCTCTACACCAATTATTGTACCAAAATCAGCGTTCGTTCTTGGTACCATTTTGTATTTACCGAAAGCGTAATACAGAACTCCCTGCAATGTCGAAATACCATGCCATTTCCACATTAACTGACCCGGCAGATTCTGATTATAGTAATTTGCCTGTGCGGGATCCCAGCCGTTAACTTTATTATGATTGCCGTCCTGAAGCTCAATTCTTGCTTCAACATTCTCGCCCGGATATACAACAAGTATCTCGCCAAAATTCCTGCGGAATGATGTATCCGGTACAGGGAACTCACTGGTGCAGCCTGATGCTGACGGCGCATTTACGCATGATACTACACACTGGTTAGCGAATCTTATCATTACACTTTCCCACTTTTCTGCAGTTGTATCGCCATCAAGTTTATTATCTGCTACAATAGCAGGTGTCATTATTTCAAAATTTGGAATTGGGTTGTTGCTTGAAAGCACCTGAATATCGCCCGGTGTAGCAATTATAAGCCTTGTCATACTGTTAGTTTCACTTACCGTTCCGCGAACTCGGACTCTCTGTCCTTTTACCAAAGGATCTGTCGCATTTCCGTCGATCCATATTCCGCTCCAGCCGCCAGCAATATTCGGGTCCTGTATTATCACTCTGCGCGGTGATGTCTGCGTGCCGCTGTTATACGGGCTAGTAAAGGCGAATGCCGGTATATCCGTGGTATCACATGTAACAATTCCTTCAGTTGTTACATCGTAACCATTGAATCCGGAAAATCCGCCATTATTCGGAGTGTACTGAATATCCTTAATAGACATTGTGTCATTGTTCCTTACATAATAGAAGTAAGTGGACTTTGATGTGTCTGAAGGATTCAGCCTTGTTGCACCAAGATTATCTTTTGCTTTTATGAAATACTCAACCAGCGTACCTAAAACCTGTGCCGGCATAGTTGCTGAATATATATTTCCTGTGGGCGACATATTTAACTTTGTATATGCGCCTTTGTTTATCCTGTAATAAAGCTGGCAGCTATCCACTGAAAGCGGATGATCAAGAGTATCGGATACAACAGCGTTTACCTGCACTGTATTAACCGGTTTTGGTACACCGGGACTCCTTGAAACACTGCTGATAAACGGGGGAGTGTTGCCAAGTGTCAGATCGTTCGGGTAAATTGGAACAATTACGTAGCCGTATAAACCGCCGTTTGCATCGCCATAAGCACTGTTCACAATTACACCCCTGATTGAAGTAACTGTTGTACCTATCGATGGAGGTGCCCATGCAGTCCATCCCCATGAAGGCGTCGGGCCGGTTGAAAAGAAGTTTGAAAAATCCCGCATGTAAATAAAATTGCCCTGAGCATCAATAAGTCTTCTAATGTTCCTTACACCTGATCCGCTCTGCGGTCCGATAGTAACATTATTTATCTGAACATACATGCCTTCGTATTTTTCACCCTTTAAAAACTTCACATTGCCGCCAAGTGAATCAAAATCAGAAACGTTAACCTGGATTGGAGCCGGTCTTCTTTTGATAGTAGGCAATATCTGAATTTCTGTCAGTGTATCAAGTTTTAACTGGGTTGCACCTGACGAAATAATATCAGGGAATTCCTGTACAATACCTTTCAGGCTTACTTTCATGCCCGAATCAAGATTGTTGATAAGTGTATTTGAAACCGTATCAGCCTGCCTTACAATTATTCCGCTGAAATTTCCGTTAGTTGTATCCTGGATATAAATAGTACGTGAGCTTGATCCGCGCATAAGTATCCTGAAATCATTGCCCGATGCATTAACAACCGAAGGTGCAACAACTCTGCCGATAACAGTTACCGTATCATTGATTTTTGTTGAGCGGTCGTGCCCGATCGCAAGTGAATCATTCGGTACCGTCTGCACTACCATAATGGTAGTGTTGTAAACTAAGTAAAGACCTATAGCTGCCAGGAAAACGATGGGAGCTAAAAATGGTATTATTTTCTTCATGTTAGTATGATTTAATTTTTTTATATCCTGAACGTAGTGAAGGATCTCATAGATAGAACAAAAAACCCAGATCCTTTTACTTGATGCTCTTTGTTACTTTTTGAACTAAAGATAAGCTGACTAATATATAAATTACTAATCGATTTCCTGATGAGATCGTTCGGTTACTGCATTCCCTCAGGTTTTATTACTTAATCACCAAAAACTTGCCCTTTTTGATAAAGCCGGTTTTCTGGTTCTTAACGGTAAATAAATAAAGTCCTGTTGCAATTGCCTGGTCATCTTTTGTTATCAGGTCCCATGCATGCTCACCGCCGGCAAGTATCTGTGTGCCATCGGCGAAAGTTTTGAACCACTGAATATCGCTGCCGTTATACGTTAATGCGTTATGTGTGAACTTATCAACCACATCACCTGCAACCGTGTAAATAGTAATTTCCGACTGCTCCGGGAGGTTAAAGAAATATATTTTCCTTTCACGCTCCTGCGCACCATCCCATGCCGCGTTCACATAATAAGGATTCGGATAAACCCCGATCGGGGTCGATTCATCATCCAACGAACCTGTACCGGGTATCAGTCTGAATGAATTTGAAAGCAAGCTGCTTTCAAGTGATTCAAGGTCGTTGGTAGTATCACCCTTATCATAAGCCGTCAATGAATAAACATACTGCCAGCCTCTCAGCTGATTGTTATACTCAAACTTGTACCAGTATTGGTTCGTATCATTGGGGAAGGTCTTTGCCTGCTGAAGCTTAATATAATTAAAACCTGTATTGTTGCCGATATTATTTATACTGTCAAAATCTCCGTTCAGGATGAAAGATGAAAGCAGGGGATTTGTCGGGTCAATATCAGCACCGGCATTTGTTCTGTATATCCTGTATCCTTCAAAATCCTGCAGCAATGATATTGGGTCAATGCTTCTTTCGGCATTTGAAGCCCAGTAAACAGTAACTTTGTTTTCTTCGTTAACAACTTTAGTAACCGGACTGTTTGGCGGCGATGGCAGCAGGTATCTATCCAGAAAGTTATTGCCGTTGATATCCTCACCCGGATCAAGCCTGCCGTTGCCATTCTTATCTTCGCCATTATATGCCTTCTGGCACCAGTCAGCGTGATTGCGAAGCTCTGTTCGCTGGTAGCTGGAGTCCCAGCTCTGCGGATCGTTGCCGGTTTTCTTTGCGCATATAATACCATAAACAACTTCAAGCGTATCTAAATAATTAAGTGTTGTGTATGGACCGTTTGAAACGAGAGCCGAGCGGTTTGAAGGCTGTTTTATCTGGCTGAGAATTGAAGCATTAACTTTTATACCATTGGTAAAGTAGCCGTTCATCTTAGTATATCTGCCGCCTGTTCCTTCATCGCTTTGCGGAGCGAAATAAACGGGGTCAACGGTGTTACGGAACTGCCATGTAACGAAATTTCTGCCGGTTGGCAGAGTATCTGTCATTGTTCTGCCGTAAGGCGTAGAACCTAAAATTTTTATTCCAACATAACTGTTGGTATATCCAACATCGCCGGCTGCGTCAAACTCATAAGCCATATTATAGAGACTATCCCAGCCATTGCCGCCCTTGGTGAAAAACGACGACCCGCCGGGCCTTGTAATCTGAGTATTCCTGATAACAAGATCAGTCCACATCCCGGTAAAAATGCTGTCAATAGGAGAAGTATCACCCCTGTAGCCAATATTAACGATCCTGTAGCGCATTATCACAAAAAAATCAGCGTAGGGATAGTTCCAGCAGTATGATTGCTGGATGATCTTCAACCCCATCGGGTTATGGTTAACTATTAACTGACCGCCTATTGATGTGGCAGTATCGGTATATTCGCAGATAAAATCCTGGTGAGAAACCGCAAGGGGAGAGTAAAATGGTGATGTTAACAGCGATGAACGCTGTGTGATGATCTGTCCTGCGGCATTTGTATATTCAAAACCTTCGCCGCGGTTTGATGAAGATGCATCTATTGCTCCGGTTGTAACTCTGATGACACCATTCTTTTTGCCGCCTATCCACAAACCGCCATCGAATATATGTTCGATCTGTGAGCCCTTGGGATATTCACATGATGGCTGACCCGGCCAAAGCGTAAAACCGTGGCCAATTGTGCCGAAATTTGTGATTGTTAAACCAATATTGCCAACGTTAGTAAAATGATTAATATCGTCATCAGCTATAGCAAATCCGCCATACAATATAATGCATGTCAGCAGGGTAGAAATGGAATATTTGAAAATACGGCTAAGAAAAGAACCTGTAAAAATTCTCATTCAATAATTTTATACCTTTAATAGATGAACCTGTGGATGTGACCCGCTAAAGAGCGGGGTAGTAAATAACCCTTAAATTTACTGATGTAAAATAGGCAAAGTAGCCCAAAAAAGCAATTCTTAATTTATTAGTTTGTTTTTAATCTGTTAAGCATTTTATGCAAATTATAGTTTAAATTCAAAAAAACAGTTAAAAAGATGTTAGGGAATAGTTAGATTATATACAGTAAAGGCATTATTGCCATATATACTTTTATATAGTAAATTGCATAGCAGTCAAGTATGTAAATGACCTTTAATAAGTAACAAAAGAAAATGAAATGAATGATCAAATAAGACCTTTACTTATATTTTTAAAACTTGTATTTGTTTTCACGTTGTTCCTGGCTCAGCAGACAAGTTCACAATTTACGTGGACAAGAACATATGGCGGAGCTGCCAACGATGAAGCGTTTTCATCTCTTCAGACCCGTGACGGGAACTATGTTGTGGTAGGTGATAGCGGTTATGGAATTTCTTCAGTGATCATAAAGTATTCCAAACAGGGTGATGTACTGTGGAAAAAAAGCCTGCCATCAGCTGAAAGAGTTTACCTTAATGCAGCCGAAGATCCTGCAGGCAACCTTTACTTCAATACCGCAAGCGGTTTGATGAAAACGAACTCTACTGGAATAACTTTGTGGAAGCGCAATTACTCAGCGGTGATAGGTTTCCAATGCCTGAAATTTGTTGACAATAATAAAAATCTGCTCTGTTATGGTAATAATTCATTGGGTAAGATAGATTCTGCGGGCAGACTTTTATGGTACAAGAACTATCAGAACATACAATATGCCAATACTTTTGTGCTTGGGGCTATTGAAGTGAACAATTCGTATTACCTGACGGGTATAGTGCAATCAACCGGTTACCAGGGATTTATCCGTAAGCTTGATACAGCCGGAAATATACTGTGGTCTAAATATACAAATACGGGTACAATGCTATGCTCTATTGTCAAGTCTTCAAACGGAAGCCTGATAGTTGCGGGAAACAATAATAATTACCTTTATTGCAGGAAGCTAGATCTGAACGGAAATACTGCATGGGATAGAACTTACACACCCGATTCACTTATGAACGGGTACTCAATCATAAAAGCCGGGCAGAATAAATTCGCTATTGCCTCAGGCGGTTATGGTATTCACAGTAAATTCGTTATGATAGATTCCATGGGAAATGTTGCAGTAAACAAAACTCATTTTTACTCCGCTCTGGATAAGGTTATGTATCTCTCTGTATCATCGCCAAATGACAGCGGATTCATTATTACAGGATATATTAAACCTCAGGGCGCAACTACATTCAATTGGCTTGTGGTAAAAACAGATAAACTTGGCAATACAACTCCAATCGGGATTGAATCGATTAACAGCGCTGTACCCGAGCAATTTAAGTTATACCAAAATTATCCGAATCCGTTTAATCCAACAACGAAAATTAGATTCGAAATACCATACGCAGCAGGTAAGAATGTTTTAGATCTATTTTTAAAAGTCTACGATTTAACAGGCAGGGAAGTTTACGCTATAAATGAAACGAAACCGGCGGGAACATATGAACTTTCTTTTGACGGCAGTAAATTGACATCAGGGATATATTTTTATACTCTGCGTGTAGGTGAGTTCAGCCAGACACAAAAAATGATACTGCTGAAATAAATTTGCAGCCAATAATTGTTTTTTTGCTTCTAACGCTTATTTGAGTTTTTGAGTCCGCTTTTTGTTTGAATATGATTCTTCAATGATATAATTCGTGTGATTCCTTCTTTCGCTCTGCTCTATAAGGCAAGCGTGAAATTCGTGGTTAAATGCTTATGCTTTTCTTTGAGCCTTTGAGACTTAGAGTCCGTTTTTTGTTTTAATATAATAAAAAAACCTACCAGGTCTTAAAAACCTGGCAGGTTTGTGTTAATAGGAATCCAATTCTCTTACTTCATTAATTTCTTTATCTTCGGATTTGACCCCAATAGATTAATTACATACTTCCCTAAAAAATCAAATTCCAGATTCACTATATCACCGACTTTATACCTGCCGAAATTAGTATAACGGTATGTATAAGGAATTATAGCTACCTTAATATCAAAATAGTTACCCTTCGGTTTTGTAACTTCGGCTACTGTAAGACTCACTCCATCCACTGCAATTGAGCCGACATAAATTACAAATTTAGCATGCTTCTTATGTATCTTAATCCTGTATTCCCAGTTATCGGAATCTTCTTTTTTTACTGCCTTTATCTGCTTGACTTGTGTAATGACCCCTGTATCGTCAACATGTCCTGCAACAAAATGACCACCGAGCTTCTTATTCATTGTCAGCGACCCTTCAAGGTTCACTTTGTCACCAATATTCAATTCACCAATATTGGTTTTTTTAAGGGTTTCATGCATGCTCACAAAATCGAACTCCGTTTTGCTCATAGATGTAACTGTGTGGCAAACGCCGTTAATACAAACACTGTCAGATTTTGCAAGCTTTCTTCCAACCTGTTTAGCTCTGACCCTGAATTTAAAACCTTCGTTAATTTTGGTTTTTTTTACTACGATTCCCTGTTCTTCTACTATTCCTGTAAACATTTTTTCCTTATTCCCGCACAGGCGGGAAGCTCAATTTTTATTATAAAAATAGATTTTGAAAATTTGTAAAATATCGATTGATGTTACTTTTGAAATTCATTTCCTCAAATTCACCAATATATCCCTGCCGGATGTGTAATAATTAACACTGCTG
>CAZQYL010000105.1:0-8202 GCA_964597425.1 uncultured Ignavibacteriales bacterium
AAAATATATCATATTTAATGAATAAAATGAATAAATTCAAAATGTACGGAATTCTGTTAGTAATTGCCATGCTCGCTTTTTCTGCCTCAAACTGCAATAAAGCGAACAAAACCCTTGTCGATATCGGCAGCGATAAGATAACATTGGGAGAGTTTGAAAAGCAGTACTTAAAGACTGTAGGCAATCTGGATACCGCCAGGAATAAATCACTTGAGGATAAGAAGCAGTTCCTGAACTTATACATCAATTTCAGGCTTAAAGTTAAAGATGCCCGTGAACGCGGACTTCTGAATAACCCTGATATACAGAAAGATGTAGAAGAATATAAAAGAAATTTCGGGCCTACCTATCTTGTTGATAAAGAAATAGTAAGCACAAAAGTAAAAGAGCTTTACGAAAAAAGAAAAGATGAAGTTCGCGCTTCGCATATACTTATAAATCTCCCTGAAAACGCTTCACCGCAGGATTCAATTTTCGCTTACCAGAAAGCTGATTCAGTTATTGCCAAGCTTAAAGCCGGCGAAGATTTTGGCGAGGTTGCCATACAGTACTCGATGGACAGAACAGTTAAACAGAACCGCGGTGATCTTTATTACTTCACAGCCGGTATGACAGTCCCTGAATTTGAAGACGCCGTTTACGAAATGAGCGTTGGCGACTATTCAAAAAAACCGGTAAGAACAATGTTCGGTCTGCATATTATCAAGCTGACTGACCGCAAACCCAGAACAGAATCAGTTAAGATATCACATATTCTTTTACAGGATAAACGCGACAGTATCGGTACCGTAATTGATTCACTTGCCACCTACCAGAAGGCTCTTGAAGTATATAATAAAGCTAAGAATGGCGACAGCTTTGAAGGTCTTGTTCAGCAGTACTCCGAAGACGCAGGCTCAAAGACACAAAATGGCGACTTAGGAAACGTTGAAAGAAGAAGGCTTGCACAGCCTATAGATTCAGCCGCATTCACAATGGGCGTTGGAGATGTAGCCGGTCCGATAAGGACACCTTACGGATGGCATATTGTTAAGAAATTCGGTGAGAAAAAAGTTGGTACACTTGAAAAGGAATTCGAAACAATCAAGAATGAATTCAAGAAAACCAAAGCTTACAAAGATGAATACGCTAAATTTGTTGAAACATTAAAAGGAAAATACAGTTATAAGATATTACAGGAAGGCATTGCATTCCTGAAAGGCAAACTTGATTCAACAAAAACCATAGCTGATTTTAACCTGGATAGCCTTTTCAGCCCGCAGGATAAGGAAGTTATCCTCGCATCCTACGATGGCGGACAGGTAAAAGTTGCGGATATGATAAATCACCTTAACATTAACCGCGATTTCGCGCGTATGGTACTTAATGAACAGACACTGACTGCAATTATCAATTCATCAGCAGAAAGTCCAATACTGAACAAAAAAGCGAAAGATTCAAACATAGAAAAAGATGATGAATATATTGCAAGCATAACCGATTACGAGAACGGACTGCTTGTCTTCAGGATCGACCAGGATGAGTTGTGGAGCAAGGTTAAAATTAACGATGCTGACCTGGCAACCTATTATGAATCAAATAAATCCAAGTACTCCAAAACTGATTCAACCGGTAAACCGGTTTTAAAAACACTTGATGAAGCAAAAGCTGAAATTTCTAACGAACTTCAGCAGTTAAAGTATAAGGATTCAGAAAAAGCATACCTGGATGCACTCAGGGCAAAATACCCCGTAACAATTCACGAGGATATTCTGGCTGAGGCTTTTAAGGATTAACACAATTTAAAGATTGCAAATTGGAGGTTACAGATTGAATATAATTTGCAGTAATATAAAAGGATTTAAAAACTAAATTATTGAATAAAATAAAAATATTAATAGCAGCACTCAGCCTTCTGGTCACCTTCGGCGTATATTCACAGGGCGAAGGAGATAAAATAATAGCCATTGTTGGCAATGATGTTGTACTGCAGTCAGACCTTAACTTTCAGCTCTACACATACATGCAGCAGAACAATATACAGGAAGTCAGCAATGATATGGTTCAGCAGGTCTTCCAGAACCTTGTTTCAGAAAAGCTGATGCTGGCTAAAGCCGAGCAGGACAGTATTTTCATTTCAACTGATGAAGTGAATAAACAGGTTGAAGGCAGAATAAGGGAAATGGTCGCTCAGTTCGGCTCTGAAAAGAACGTCGAAGAGGCATACGGACTTACTATTCCAAAAATTAAGAACCTGCTTAAAGACCAGACCGAGCGTAACATGAAACTTACCCGTGTTAAACAGGCAAAGTTCGGTTACGGCATTAACGCTACAAAACCTGAAGTCATAAAATTCTACAATGACTATAAGGATTCACTTCCTATGGTACCTGAAACCTATGACCTCTCGCAGATAATAAGGATACCGAAGATAACCGAAGACGCCAAATTCATTGCGCGCGAAAAAGCCGAAAAGATACTGGATAGCCTTAAAGCCGGCGGCAGCTTCGAAGAGCTTGCCAAACGCAACTCCGATGACTCGCTGAGCGCTATACAGGGCGGCGCACTGGGTAAAAGCAAGAAGGGCTCATTTGTAAAGGAATTCGAAGATGCTGCTTTTCTCCTGAAGCCGGGCGAAATATCAGGTATCGTTGAATCAGAATTTGGCTACCATATTATTAAGCTTAATGATAAATCCGGTGATTTCATCACCTGCCAGCATATACTTGTAAAATTCCCAAGACTCGAAGCCGCTGATTTTACGGAAATAAATTTCCTGAAAGATCTTAAGACTAAGATAAACTCAGGGCAAGTGACATTCAACAAAGCGGCTGTTGAGTATTCGCAGGATCCTAAAACAGCGGCAGATAGCGGACATATTGGTAAGCTAAGTGTTACAAATCTAGACCAGCTTGAAATAGCCGCGTTAACGCCGCTATCGATTGGTGAAATATCTGACCCGGTAAAAGTTGGAGACGAAAGATACTACGGCTATTACATGTATCGTGTTAATGATAAATTCCCCGAGCATAAAGCTACGCTTGAAAGCGACTACGTTCTTATTGAGCAGTATGCGCAGAGATACAAAGAGCAGAAACTGCTTGGCGAGTGGCTTGAAGAGCTGAAAAAAACCATATACCTCGAAATTAAACTCTGATCTTTCTAAAAAGGCAGTATGCTGGGCATACTGCCTTTTAAACTTAAATTTTTGCGATGCCCGGATTTTCCTCAAGCTACTCTCCCCTGTTCCTGGTCCTCTTTATTTTAATTGCAGCAGCAGTTTCGTGGTACTTTTACCGTAACACAGCATTAAGTAACTTAAAGAAATATATTCTTATAACCTTAAAAAGTCTGGCTATTTTTATATTACTTGCATTATTCATTGAACCCGTACTATCATACTTAACCTCTAGCGATAAAAAAGGCAGAGATATTGTATTGATTGATATCTCGCGCAGTTCTTCAATTGAAAAAAGAAGCGAGGACATAAAAACCATCCTCAGTGAAACAGATATCAATACCAATGATGGCAATTTATTCGGGTTTTCAGGCAGTACATCTGAGGTAAAGAACATGGATTCAATTATGTTCAACGGGTATAATACTGATCTGGCGGCTTCGCTTAGAGAGCTTAAGGAGCAATACCCTGACGGTTCTTACAGCACCGTCACAGTCATTTCTGATGGTATATTTACAGATGGCGGCAATCCTTTATATGAAGCCCTGAAGTTCTCGGCGCCATTTATTGTGTTCCCCATAGGCGATACCGCCGTAAAAAAGGATATCGTGGTAAAGAGTGTTACCGCAAACGAAAAGGCATTCACCGGAACAGCCGTAAAAATTAAAACTTACCTGAATGTTTTTAAATCAGCCCCCGCAGTAATTAATATAAAGCTGCTGAAGGAAGGCATTGAAATAAAATCTCAGCAGGTTAGTACCCAGCCGGGGTTAAACAATTATGAAGTTGATTTCGATGTAACCGAGACTGTACCGGGCAAAGTAAGATACACAATAACAGCAGAAAATCTGCCGGATGAACTGACTTATAAAAATAACAAAAGTGATTTCTATATTACCTATATTGATAATAAGGTAAATATACTTGTAATATCAGGAGGACCCGGTTACGATAACGAGTTTACCGGTTCAGTACTTAAGCGAATTGGAAATTACAATATTACATACAGAACACAGAAATCAGCCGGCGAGTTTTATGAAGGTCCTGTGGATACAAGGCAGTTTGCAGAGCTCTCAACTCTTTTTTTGCTCAACTTCCCAACAAGTGTTACATCAGCTGCCCTGGTAAGCGATATTGCAAACAGCTCGAAGCAGTTCAATGTACCGGTAATTTTCTTTGCCGGAAAAAACTCTGATTACCAGAAACTAGGATCATTTGAAGAGCTGATACCATTTAGTGTATCACGCCCTAATTCAGGCGAGAATGTGTTCAGGCTGCAGCCTGTAGGCGGAATGGATAACGGACTGGACAAGATACCGGGACTTAGCGCAACCAATGAGATATTCAGGAATGTTTCGGGGATTCTCCCCAAGCCGGGCAGTGTTACACTTGCTACTGATAAGGCCTCGGGGGAGCCAATGATAATTAACCGTGTATCGGGTTTAAGCCGTTCATCTGCATTCCTTGGTTACGGCCTCTGGCGCTGGAAACTGAACCCGGGCACAAACGCTGAAAAGACACTTGAAGCAATGCTTATCGAAATGATAAACATGACCCTGCAGAAAGAAAAGAGAACGAAGCTAAGGGTCTACCCTGCAAAAGATATATTTGACTATACTGAACCGGTAAAGATATATGCAGAAGTGTATGATGAAAATTACCTGCTAACACGTAATGCAAAACTAACGGGCAAGGTAACCCGTAAAGATGGCACAAGTGCCGGTGAACTGAAGTTCACCGCAGTGGAAAATAAATTTTCCGCAGAGCTTCCCCCGCTCCCGCCAAACGATTATTACATAGAGTGTGATGCTGAGTATAATGGTACTTACTGGGCACGTGATAACAACCGCTTTTTGAGCGATACGCTGAACACTGAATATCTGCAAACCCGGCCAGATAGAGATATTCTGAAAGTACTCGCATCAAAAACCGGAGGCGCTGTAATTACCGCTGATAGTGTAAAGGAATATTCATCTATACTTAAACGGCTGAAGGAGACTCTGCCAGTTCACGAAGCGCCTCAACGGTATCTGCGTTTTGACCTGTGGGGCAATAAGTACTATCTGATGCTGGTAATTCTGCTCTTTTCAATTGAATGGGTTTTGAGGAAGCGCAATAATATTCCCTAGTCAGTATTCCCAGGCAAGCAATCAGCTTTGCTGAAAAATATTTTTCATTAAAATAGGATTATATGATAAAAGTTAGTTTTAGTAAGGAGATTTATTGATTTAAGTCATAAAATTGAGTGGATAAAAATCATATACCATAAAAGTCCACTTTTTAATTTACTGTTTATAATTATATTTGTATAACACGTTTCATTATATAAGGAGATATTAAACTATGCCATGGGTAATTACCAAACTCTGTCTTGACTGCAAAGATACAGAATGTGCAGAAGTCTGCCCCGTTGATTGTATTTATGAGCTTCAGGCTGACGACGAGAACTTTTCAAAGAACATGCTTTACATTCACCCTGCTGAGTGTATAGATTGCGCTGCCTGCGAACCCGCTTGTCCCTGGCAGGCAATATACGAAGATTCACAGGTACCGGCCTTATTCAAGGATGATATTGAACTGAATGCAAAAATATTTGAAGTACATCCTTCGGAAGATTTCACAACAGAACCCACACCTATTAAAAAGAATCCGACACCGGAAGATATAGCTCAGAATAAAGCTAAATGGGGTTTTGCATAAATAAGAATTCTGTTTACACTAAAAGCCGCCTGTTAGAACAGACGGCTTTTTTAAATTAAAGCAATATTTAGTTAACCCTACAGACCAGAGATCACTTCTTCAAACTTACCACAAAACAGATCGATCTCAACTTTAGTAATGATATATGGAGGAAGCAGCCTTATGACATTTTCATTCGTACAATTTACAAGTACATTTCTTTTCATTAACTCATCAACAACAGTCTGCCCCGGAGATGTTAGTTCAACACCAAGCATTAAACCCATTCCGCGCACTTCTTTGATCTTAGAAGGATATTTTTGCTGTAGTGATTCGAGTTTGTTTATTAGAACCCCGCCATTAGTTTTATTGCTCTGCATTAGTCCCAGTTCAAGTTCTTCCATTACCACTAGTCCAGATGCAGCAGCAACAGGGTTGCCGCCAAAGGTTGAACCATGCTCCCCATACGTGAATACATTTTCCACCCGCTTGTTACCTGCAATAGCGCCAAGCGGCAATCCGCCGCCGATGCCTTTTGCCATTATAATGATATCCGCGTCAAGTCCGAATTGTGTAAATGCGTTAAAGGTGCCCGTTCTGCCAACTCCTGATTGTATTTCATCGGCGGCAATAATAAATCCGTACTTATTCTTTAATTCATTAAGTTTAGATATAAAATCAGCTTGCGCGGGATTAATACCGCCTTCGCCCTGCAGGCATTCAATAAATACAGCCGCGGTCTTATTATTAATTTCAGCTTCAAGTTCAGCAACGGAATTAAACTCAAGATGTTTCACATCCGGCAACAGCGGCTGGAACTGTTCGCGGTATTTCTTTCGGGCAGTCAAAGATAGTGCACCCATAGTGCGCCCATGGAATGATCCGGTAAATGATACGAGAGTGGTCCTCTCCGTTCCCAGGAAATATTTGCGTACAGCCTTAATAGCTGCCTCTGTGGCTTCTGTTCCTGAATTGCAGAAGAAAACTTTCTCGAACCCCGAAAGCTGTTTTATTTTTTCAGCAAGGGCTATTTGTTTATCCTGGTAAAACAAATTTGAAATATGAATATATTTATCAACCTGGCTTTTTATAGCATCGTTCATTTTTTTATGACCATAGCCAAGTACG
Organism: uncultured Ignavibacteriales bacterium; assembly: GCA_964597425.1. GTDB lineage: Bacteria > Bacteroidota > Ignavibacteria > Tepidaquicellales > OLB5 > OLB5. Next base: position 6,965 of record CAZQYL010000105.1, read on the forward strand.
TTTACGGCAAGCCCGCCGAACATATCAAGTATCTTATCACCTGATGAAGTATATAAATAGCACCCTTCACCGCGCACTATTTCGATCTGCAGCCGCTTGTACGTATGGAAAAAATCATTCTCTTCCTGTGTTTTCAGGTCTGTAATGTTCATATTTCAATAATGAAATTTAAAGTGTTTTAAGTATCCTGTTGAAGGCTTTAACATTCTTTTCAAGTGCAGGGGCTGTGGCGTTATTTTTAATTACAAAATCTGCGCGTTTGGCTTTTTCTCTTTCATCAAGCTGAAGTTTCATAAGCTTCAAAACATCACGGCGTTTTACGCCGTCACGTTTGATAATGCGTTTAATTCGGGTTTCTTTGTTGGCGTATATCAATACAACGTAATCCATTCTTTTGTAACTGCCTGATTCAAACATAATAGCTGCCTCAAAGAGCACAACTTTGTCTTTTATCCGGCTTACCATTTTATCCATTTCACGGAATACAAAAGGGTGAACTATAGAGTTCACCCTTTTAATATTTCTTTTATCTGAAAAAATTATCCTTCTAGCATTGGGTCTTGAAAGCTTTCCGTTTTCATCAAGAATACCTTTACCAAATTCAGCCACAAGTCTTTTAATAAGCTGACTGTTTGATGAATAGAGCTCTTTGGCAACTCTATCGGCATAAATGACTTTGTAACCCAGCTTTTCAAAGTACTTGCAGGCAAGGCTCTTGCCTGAGCCAATACCGCCTGTAATACCAATCTTAAGCTTACCGGATTTCCTCAGCTCTTTAGCGGGCATACATTCAATTTATTTAGCGTAAGCTACTGAACGTCTTTCCCTGATAACCGTAACCTTTATCTGACCAGGGTATTCCATTTCTTCCTGGATCCTTGTTGCGATATCAACAGAAAGCTGGTCAGCAAGCGCATCACTTACCTTATCATGCTCAACAATTACTCTTACTTCCCTGCCTGCCTGGATTGCGTAGGTTCTGCCAACACCTTCAAATGACTTGGCAACTTCTTCAAGCTTCTGGAGGCGTTTTACATAACCCTCAACTGATTCGCGCCTAGCGCCGGGGCGTGCCCCGCTGATAGCATCACATGCCTGAACGATAACGGCAATGGGGGTTTCCATTTCCATATCTTCATGATGCGCGCCAATAGCGTTGCATACAACAGGATGCTCTTTATATTTCTTGGCTAATTCATAACCAAGAATAGCATGCGGTCCTTCAACTTCTCTATCTA
>CAZQYL010000106.1:0-8149 GCA_964597425.1 uncultured Ignavibacteriales bacterium
AGCAAAGAATATGCTGAACTGGAGTGGCCTATTGATATCCTGATCGCACTCGTGTGGGTGGTTTTTGCCATCAACATGTTCGGGACAATAGCGAAACGCCGTGAGAAGCATATGTATGTTGCAATCTGGTTCTACGTAGCGACTGTTGTCACGGTCGCAGTGCTGCACATTGTTAATTCTATAGAAATTCCTGTTAACCTGTTTAAAAGCTACTCAATGTATGCAGGCGTGCAGGATGCTTTGGTACAATGGTGGTACGGTCACAACGCCGTAGCATTCTTTTTAACAACACCATTTTTGGGACTGATGTATTACTTCCTCCCAAAGGCAGCAAACAGACCGGTTTTTTCGTACAAACTTTCTATTGTACACTTTTGGTCGCTGATATTCATTTATATTTGGGCGGGTCCGCATCATCTACTATACACATCTTTACCTGACTGGGCACAGTCACTTGGCACAGTATTTTCAATTATGCTTATTGCTCCGTCATGGGGCGGTATGATAAACGGTTTGCTAACACTTCGCGGTGCATGGGATAAAGTTCGCGAGGACCCAATACTGAAATTCATGGTAGTAGCCGTTACTGCATACGGTATGGCAACTTTTGAAGGCCCGATGCTTTCACTTAAGAATGTTAATGCCATTGCGCACTTTACTGACTGGATCGTTGCACACGTTCATGTAGGCGCACTTGGCTGGAACGGATTCCTTACCTTTGGTATGCTTTACTGGCTTATCCCCAGGATCTTTAAAACAAACCTTTATTCCAAAAAACTCGCAAATGTACATTTCTGGATAGGTACACTTGGAATAGTATTCTATGCTGTCCCAATGTACTGGTCAGGTATAACACAGTCACTGATGTGGAAACAGTTCACACCGGAAGGAATTTTACAGTATCCTAACTTCCTGGAAACTGTTACAAACCTGATACCGCTTTATGCAATACGTTCAGTTGGCGGTACAATGTATTTTGCAGGCGTTATAATTGGTGTTTATAATTTAGTTAAAACGATAAAGCTTGGTAAGCTTGAAGCCGATGAACCTGCTGAAGGACCGGCAAGAGTCACTATTAATCTGCCTGAAGCCGGAGAGACAAAACACAGGTGGCTTGAAAGAAAACCTTTGCAGTTTGCTTTAGCAGCAACTGTATTGGTTTTAATTGGCGGAATAATTGAAATAATTCCGACATTTCTTGTAAAATCAAACGTTCCTACAATTCCAAGTGTTAAGCCGTACTCACCGCTTGAACTTCAGGGAAGAGACCTGTATATAAGAGAAGGCTGCAATAACTGCCACTCACAGATGGTAAGACCCTTCCGCAGTGAAACAGAACGTTATGGCGAGTATTCTAAAGCAGGTGAATTTGTATATGACCATCCGTTCCTTTGGGGTTCAAAAAGAACAGGACCTGATCTTCACAGGGAAGGCAAGAAGTATCCCAATATCTGGCACTACCTGCATATGCAGGATCCGAACCAGATATCACCGGGTTCTTTGATGCCAAGCTACGCATGGATGCTTGAAAATGATCTTGATATATCAACTACTGAATCAAAGATAGACGCTTTAAGGTCTATCGGGGTTCCCTATCCTGAAGGATTTGGAAGTATTGCAAATGATGAACTTATGAAACAGGCAAATGAAATCACCGCTGACCTTCAGAAAAACGGAGCGCCTGTTACACCTGAAAAGGAAATTGTTGCTCTTATTGCATACCTTCAGCGTTTAGGTGTTGATATTAAAGGCGAAAAGCCCGCCGATATAAAGGGGGTTAAGTAAAATGTACAAACAGGTACTTCAAAGCATAGCAGGAATTGAAATATACCCGGTTATAGCTTTAATTATGTTTTTCCTTTTCTTTTTACTTATCCTTGGATGGATATTTACATTAAACAAAAAATATATCAGCCGGATGGAAAATATCCCGCTTGATGATAATATTAACAGCAAAGAAGTTAATAATTTTAATGCAGGAGGTGTAAAATGAAAAAGATCCTTAATAATAAAACTGCAGCAGTAATAATGATGCTTGTTAACGCGGCGTTATTTGCCCAGACAACCGGACATGATAATAGTATGAATGAATATTCAAAGCTCGCAGGAGCTATGGTATTTCTACTTATTGCATTCCTGTTCGTTCTGTTCTTCATTTTGTCATCTCCTAAATACAAATATTCATATGAACGGAGAAAGAAAGGCCTATCATTCATTGGCAGACTTTCACAGATAATGAACAGGGCTGTGCCATTAGAGCGTGAAAAGGATATTATGCTTGATCACGACTTTGACGGTATCAAAGAACTGAATAACAGTGTTCCGCCATGGTTTAATCTGTTATTCTACGGTACAATACTGATTGCAATAGTATATATGATCGATTACCACGTTCTCGGAACAGGCACAGTAATGGTTGATGAGTACCTTAACGAAGTTAAAATTGCCAATGATAAACGTGAAGAACTGATAAGAACCGGTGCTTTTATTAATGAAAATAATGTAGTACTCCTTACAGACGCTGCTGAACTTGATAAAGGTAAACAGATTTGGACAACAAACTGCACTCCATGTCACGGACCTGACGGCGGCGGAACAGTTGGACCGAACCTGACAGATAAGAACTGGATACACGGCGGAGGAATAAAAAATGTATTCACAACCATTTCAAACGGTGTACCCGCAAAAGGTATGATATCATGGAAGACGCTGCTTACTCCAAAACAGATCCAGCAGGTCGGCAGTTATGTACTAAGCTTACAGGGTACAACTCCCGCAACAGGAAAACCGCCTGAAGGCAACATTTGGGTTGATAGTGTTAAAACAGGCAATGATTCCGTTAAAGTCACCGATACTTCAAAAGTAAAAAGTGATTCTGTAAAGGTAAAAACTGATACAAGTAACATAAAAAAAGATACAATTAAAATAAAATAATCTATTTATATATCCCTGCTGCATTCATCCTGCAGCAGGGATAATTTAACCCGGAGCAGCAGATTTACGCAAATGCAAACGCAAAGTATAAACAAAGCTACAGATAGCGACTCTTTCAGAGATCACCTTGGAATAATAACTGACGATGGTAAAAGAAAGAACATTTACCCCAAAAAACCCAAAGGCAAATTCTATACTGCAAGAACAATTTTCAGCATAGCACTGCTTGCATTCCTTTTTGGAATACCACTGATCAAAATTGATGGTCACTCATTTATGATGCTGAATATTGTGGACAGGAAATTCATAATCTTCGGGCAGGTGTTTGGCACACACGACTTCTTCATACTCGCATTGGGAGTTATCACAATTGTTGTATCTATCATTCTGTTCACTGCCATATTCGGCAGGGTTTTCTGCGGGTGGGCGTGTCCCCAGACTGTGTTCCTTGAAATGGTATTCAGAAAAATTGAGTTCTTTATTGAAGGTGACTACATCAGGCAAAAGAATCTCAACTCAGCGCCATGGACAGGTTCGAAAATATTCAAAAAACTCTCCAAGTGGAGCATCTTTTTCGGGCTTTCGGTTCTTATCGCAAATACCTTTCTGGCATGGATAATAGGTATAGATGAACTTATGCATATAATCACTGACCCGGTTTCGAAACATATGGGCGGTTTTATTGCTATGCTGATATTCTCTGGTGTATTCTACTTTGTGTTCGCTTATTTCAGGGAGTATGCATGCATTTATGTGTGCCCCTACGGCAGGCTGCAGGGGGTGCTGCTTGATAAGAATTCAACTGTTATTGCCTATGATTACGTCAGGGGCGAACCCAGAGGCAAGATACATAAAGGTGAAGAGCGTACCGGCGGTGACTGCATAGATTGCAAAGAGTGTATGGCTGTTTGTCCAACAGCTATTGATATACGCAACGGTACACAGCTTGAGTGTGTTAACTGCACAGCCTGTATTGATGCCTGTGATATTATCATGGATAAGATAAACAAACCTAAAGGACTCATTAGGTTCGCATCAGAAAATAACATCAGGAACAAAACCAAATTCAAATTTACAGCCAGGGAAATTGCTTATACACTGGTACTTGTAATATTGTTAAGTGTTTTAACATATCTTATCAGCACACGTAAACCGATCGATGTAACTATATTAAGAGCTCCCGGAATGATATTCCAGGAACAGCCTGATAACAAGATAAGTAACCTTTACACGATGAAGCTGACAAACAAGACCTTTGATGAAGTGCCGGTTACGTTGAAGCTTGAAAATCTGAACGGCGAACTGAAGGTGATTGGCAATGATATTAAAGTCGGTTCAAACGATGTAAGTGAAACAAAATTCCTGGTACTGCTGAATAAAGATGAACTGAAAACTATGAATATACCGCTGGAAATTGGCTTATATAAGAATGGTGAGAAATTTGAAACTAGAAAAATTAATTTTCTCGGACCCGCTCCGCAGAAGTAGCAAATATGAAAGGAATTAAATAATATGAGCTGGGGAAAAGGAATAATACTGGTATTTGTTGTTTTTGTACTTGGTATTGGCGTATTGGTATATCGCTCAATGACAAAGAACATTGACCTGGTTACAACAAACTACTACGAAAAAGAACTGAAATACCAGGAACAAATAGACAAGATAAATAATACAAATTCACTTAAAGAAAATATTAAAATTGAATACAACGGAAATGTAATTCTGATCACATATCCGGCTGTACAAAAAGATATTTCGGGAGAAATATCATTTTATAAACCATCTGACGCAAAAAGTGATTTCAAAGTTAAGGTAGAGCCGGGCAGCGATCTGAAACAGATGATAGGAAAAGAAGCATTTTCGAAGGGTTTATGGAAAGTGCAGATAAACTGGGCAATGGATGGCAAAGATTATTTCAGTGAAGATAAAGTGATGATTCAGTAATCAATTAGCAGTTAGCAAAAAATTAATGGAATTATTAACAGGATTTTTGGTAGGATTACTTGGCAGCTTTCACTGCATCGGTATGTGCGGACCGATAGCTATTGCCCTGCCCAAAACCAATAACCTGGTCTTTTCCAGGCTTCTTTATAATTTTGGGAGAGTTATTACATATTCCATGCTTGGTCTGTTATTCGGGCTGCTTGGTTCAAGACTTGAAATGTTTGGCCTGCAAAGGATTATTTCGATTTCACTTGGTGTGCTGATTATACTTACTGTAATAACACCAATATCATACAGAATAAAGCTATCAAATAGACTTGGCTTGTACAAACTGGTTGGAATGCTGAAAATGTATTTTGGCAAAATGTTTAAAAATCATTCCAATTCTTCAATGCTGGTTATTGGTATGCTCAACGGTTTGCTGCCCTGCGGATTTGTCTACATCGGTATCACAGGCGCTATTGCAGTTGGCAGTACTTTAAACGGAATGCTCTTCATGACAATGTTCGGTCTGGGTACATTGCCTGTAATGCTTGGTGCATCACTTATAGGAAGTGTTATAAATCTGAATATAAGACAAAAGCTCACACGGTTACTGCCGGCATTTTCGCTCATACTTGCTGCAATATTCATATTGCGCGGTTTGAATCTCGGTATTCCCTACATCAGCCCAAAATTAGAGCATAAAACGGTGAATAAGGAAGTTATTTGTCATTAAGCTCATACTTACTTCTCAAATCCCCATCGAAAATACATGCAGTATATGGTAATAGTTAAATCCCGGATTATTAAAGAATCACAAATATACTCTCCCTTTATAAGGGGGAATTAATGAATTACCTACCTGCTGTAATCGTTGTTTCCCAGGCGGCTTTCGTAACGTTTAATTAGTTCGATATTTTTCTTCTCAACATCACTTAACAGATCATCCACGTTTTCATACCTGGGCACATACCACTTTTCATACATAAAGTAATTTCTCATTTCTTCCTTTTTGAAAATATAACCGTGGCGGGCAAAAATTTCATTTCTCATTATTTTTAGCTCCCAGCCGGTCAGATTGCTCACGTCATCGCTTGTCAGCAGCCTTTCAGAGGCTTGCGGATAGATACTGCTGTTCCCCGCTGAGGAATTGCCCTGTGTGTTCTCATTGGCGTTTGAGGAGCCTTCTGAGCGCTTCTGCATATTGAGTTCTTTTTCTTTAAGCTCAAGCTCCTTTTCCTTCAGGTCAAGCTCTTTCTTTCTGAGCTCACTATCTGAAGTTGAATTATCGCCTTTTGTACAGATTGCACCTGTTAATGCCAGTGCCAGAAACGGAATTAATATTATTTTTTTCATGATCACTATTTTTTTTGTTCAATTGTTCATTGCTCATTACTCATTGCTAATTACTCATTGCTAATTGAATTCATCTTCCGTATTCATCATAATACTTATCAGCATGTTCTTCAAATCGTTTTATAAGGTCAATATTCTTTTTTTCAAGCTCAGTAAGCTGATTTCTTACATCAGTTGATACCGGCATGTACCATGGAACGAACTGGTCAAAAATGAAGCGCACTCTGCGGGTCTTGAATGAGTATCCGTGCCGCGCGTATATTGCATTCCTGATAATTTCAAGGTCGCCTTTATACAGGTTCTGCAGGTCTTCTTTCTTCAGTTCTGTTGTGGATCCGTTATATTTGGTTACTTCACCGGTTAATTGTTCTACTCTATCGGGAAATTTTGGATTTGACCCGTACAATTCAGCCCACTGAATATTTTCGGGAAGTTGATTTTGCGGATCGTAAGAGAAATCCTTTTTATATAGATTATATGTTCTTTCGGTAACATCCAGTTTTTTATCATTCGATATCCATTTGCCTTCAAGGTATATCTCATTTGTTTTTGCTTCATCGATCTTTATGGTAAAGCTGAATTTGCCGTCATATTTGTCATCACCGGGTTCATTTACCTCTGCTCTGTAATTACTGCCTTCTTTGGTGAACTTGCCGCTAAAAGGGCGGTTGTTGCCTGCAACCACGCTGTGTCCGTACATCATATCGCCTGCCAATGAATCAACAAAAATAGTTATCCGGTTCTCGTAAACATAATCTTTCTTATCGTCGTATACCGAAGCAGTAAAAGCGCCTGAATAGCTCCCGATTGCAGTTGAAGTTTTACTTTTAGTTTCTGTTTTGTTTACATCGGTTTTTGTTTCGTTATTTGTGCTTCCGGAATTTGTTGTATTCCCTGAAGTATTACTCCCCTGCTCCTGTTTCTTTCCGCAGGAGAACAGAAAGACAATCATAACAAATAGTAGTACTAATGTAGTTTTCATTTATATTATTTTTTTAATTTTATAATTTTCCTGATTATCAGTTCTGCAATAATAATATTCGGGATCCAGCCAAGCCATGCTACTATTTGATATACATCCATTGGTCTTGGTTCAAACAAAAATACCAGCAGGTATTTCCACGCCCTTAATGTAATTGCCGATATAGTGAGTGCAAAAGATCTGATGAGAAACTCGCGGTGCGATTTGTAATCACCCTGCACTGCTTTAATTACAGCGATCAAAGTGAAAGTTATCCACAATACAGCAAGAAGAATAAATGAAATCTGCGATATAAATCCCCCGTTTGCATAAACACCCATATAGAGTCCTGAAGGCCCTGCAAGCAATATTACAACCGCAGCATATACCCAGCCTGAATACCTGTGAAGTGCGGGCAATTTTCTGCGGATATACAACGAAAACTGTGTGAATCCGGCAGGTAAAACAAGTATTGCAGTATAAACATGCGTAAAGAATGCAATCTTATAAAAGGGAATATCAATCACATCCTGTTTAATTCTCAGAAATGCGACGTCTGTATCATATGGAATATATTGCAGAGAAATCCTGACCAAAAGGTATGCAAAAAATGCATACGCCATGATAAGCATAAAATAAAATATCCTGTAACCGGCGAGTTTGATATCTCCTTTTTTCGATAAAAACGCGCTGTTTTGAACTGCCTGCTGCATTCAGGATTAATTGATTTTACGAATATAGCATTAGATTTTTATCTTCACAAGAGAAGTAAAATTTCAATTCAAAACGATAAAAATCATATATTTCATTGATAGTAGTCATTTTACAGCAGTATCGCAAATGCTATCTTTGTAACGGTACTTATTGAGGGCTGCTCCTCGGTAAGGATGGATGAAGGTGGCATTGAGCCATTCAGCAAGGCGGGAGGGATCCCGCTTTGTGTTTATATAGAGTACATTCAGCAAGGCGGGA
>CAZQYL010000107.1:0-7963 GCA_964597425.1 uncultured Ignavibacteriales bacterium
GATAAAAAGCGTGTTGCCAAGGTTGAAGATGTATTAAAACGCGGCGATATGATAACCGTTAAGGTTCTTGAAATAGACAGCAAGACCGGCAAGGTATCGCTTAGCCACAAAGCAGTGATGGAAGATGAAGAAAAAGCTGCTAAGGGAATCACCGAAGAAACAAAAACTGAAGAAACAAAGACGGAAGAAAAACCGGCTTAATTCAAATAGTAAATAGTAAAAAGCTAATATCAAATGCCTGTTCAGAAATGAGCGGGCATTTTTTTGTTATTTTAAATTATTTATTTTTATTAACTTGGTGAAATTCAACTCATTTATTCCGGAATGATTAAACTAATTCCAGCGGTTATTGGCCTGCTTATAAGTCTTCAGATTCAGGCACAAACGAACATAAACTGGGGATTCAAAGGAGGCATTACGGTTTCCAAATATTCCCAGTGGAGCTCTACGGATACAACCCTGAAGAAATTTTACACAAAAGAACCTGGCGGCAGAGTGCTGGTAAACATAGCTTTCTTTGCGGAATGGTTAAACTCCAGTTATTTAAGTACAGTAGGAGAAATTTCCTATAATCCCAAAGGCGCTTCATTTGGTTACCCAACACTTGATGGCTATGGAAATGTTACAGGAGAAGAATTCATCAATAACAGGACAGGATATCTTTCATTGATGGTGTGTGAAAAAGCAAGGCTTGGATGGAACAGCATGAACTTTTATGTATATGCCGGACCAAGACTGGACCTGGAAATAAATGATAATACTGATATTGATTTTGCTTCCACTTATAAGGAGTTCAATAAAACTATATTTGGCTTAACAACCGGGTTTGGTGCAGAGTTTATCGGCAGGCGTTTCAAGATACTTACCGAATTTCAGTATGAACCCGACCTGGCTTATACGCTTGATGATACTTATGGCAGGGTTAAAAAAAACACGTGGCTTGCAAGGATAGGAGTTGGAATAATTGGCAAAAAGTAAAATGGTTTTAAAGTTACTTCCTCTGGCTGCAATTGCAGCCGCGTTTTATTTTTCGGCTTGCTGGTATCTTGATCCTGTGAGTGAACTCTACAGGATACAAATTGACGACTTTTCAGTGCCTGCTACTGTAGTTTATGAAAGAGATACTATTGTTATAAAGTTATGGGGGAAAATTGGCGATGATACCTGCCACTCGTTTTCGCATTTTCAGGCTGTTCAGGATTCCTCAGGACTGGAGCTTGTAGTATGGGGATTCTTCAATCCCGCGTACCGCAAATTCTGCCCGGATGCTGATGTTCAGCTTGCCGGCAGGGAGTTTCGTGTTCTGCCGCTCAGGCGGGGAATATTCAGTGTCACCATAAGGCAGCCTGACGGCACGCTTTTGAAAAAATTCATCGAAGTGATCTGATTTATTTTTCCTGATATATTTTTCCTGGTTTATTGATACTCCTTCAATGATATTGCCGGCAGGCTTTTTTATCAGTATTAGTATAATATAGTTTTAGAATTTTGGATTAATAAACAAATTATTATATTATGCTGGGAATTAAACTTAAACAAATCTTAATATGAAAACAAAATCCTTCAAGACAATCTCGTTTTGCTGTTTTTTGATGCTAAGCTTAAATCTGGTCTTTTCTCAAACCCCTACCTGGAAATTACTGCCGGCTTCTCCATATTTAAATGATAGAATAGACGACTTATTTTTCATAAATCCCCAAACAGGCTGGATAATAGGCGGTAATGCGACAATACATAAAACGACCAATGGGGGACTGACTTGGCAGCACATAAGTACTGTAACAGGATATTTAAGGAGCGTATGTTTTCTTGATTCATTGACAGGATTTTTGGGGAAATTAAATGGTCCAACGTATTTTCTCAAAACTGTAAACGGAGGATTGAATTGGAGCGCGATAAGTTTGGATTCAAATGCATTAACCGCAGTGTGTGGTTTATCAAGTTTTGGAAACTCGGTTATAGCAAGCGGATGGTTTAATGGAAACCCTAAAGTTGCAATTAGTACTAATCGGGGAGTTTCCTGGAAATGTATAAATATGCTCAGTTATGCAAATGCTCTGGTAGATTGTTATATGACCGGCCCAACAGAAGCTTTTGTTGTAGGAGGTATAGGTCCTACATATATTACACGAAGAGCGGTTATATTATATACATCAGATGCAGGAACTACCTGGGAAACCAGGTTTGTATCTCCCCGAACAGAGAATTGGGGATGGAAGATAAGCTTCCCTAGTAAGAATGTTGGTTATGTCAGTCTTGAAAATTCATATTCTTTGGATAGTTCATTCTTTGCAAAAACCACAAATGGCGGTTTAAACTGGGTTGAAAGATATTATGGAATAGGAATGGAATACAGAGAACAGGGAATTGGTTTTGTGAATGAGAATACCGGATGGATGGGAGGATATAATAAATTTTTAGTGACCACCAACGGTGGAGATAACTGGTCAATATTAAATATAGCCCCTGAATTTTCTGCCATTAACCGTATTCGGTTTTACAGCGATACAATAGGATACGCAAGTGGTTTAAGGGTGTATAAGTTTACTACCGAAGATTTTTTGAGCAATATTAATATCCAAAACACGGTTCCCGGCAAAAACAGCCTTCATCAAAATTATCCCAACCCGTTCAATCCCGTGACTGTTATTAAATTTGAAATTTTCGAAAAGTCAGTTTCAACAATAAAAATATTTAATGCTGCCGGTGAAGAAGTGTATTCATTCGCGCATGGTTACAGAACACCAGGCATTATTGAATTTGCCTGGTACGGGACTGATTATAACGGAAACCTGATGCCATCGGGTGTCTATTTTTATAAACTTGAAACGGAAAATTATACCGAAACGAAAAAGATGGTATTGGTAAGATAGAACTCAAATTGTACCACAGCCCCGATTTTCGGGGCTTTTTTATTTTATAAACCCTATATTTGCAGATAACTTATATTTGAAAATGAACTTCTCATATCTTGATCTGATAATTGTTGTAGTATACTTAGGCGGTATAACCGCTTACGGTATAATCAAAGGCGGCAAGCAGAAATCTGCCCGTGACTATTTTGTGAGCGATAAAGCTATTCCCTGGTGGGCTGTATGCTTTGCAATTGTTGCCACAGAAACCAGCGCTCTCACTTTTATAAGTGTGCCGGGTGTTGCATATGTAGGCAATCTTAATTTTCTGCAGATAGCCATTGGCTATATACTCGGCAGAATAGTTGTAAGCTGGTTTATGCTTCCAAAGTATTACGAAGGCGAATTGCTGACTGCGTACGCATACCTGGGCAAAAGATTTGGCGCTAAAACAAAGAATACTGCTTCCACTGTATTTATGGTTACTCGTGTGTTTGCTGATGGAGTCAGGTTATACGCAACGGCCATTCCGCTGGCTTTGCTGCTTAAAGGGTGGAATGTATTCCCAACCGCGCCAGAATGGCAGATATATACTTATTCAATTATAATTATTGCTGTAATTACTTTGGCTTATACATATGTTGGCGGAGTTAGAGCTGTTATATGGACTGATGTGATACAAATGTTCATTTACATTGGCGGAGGTATACTTGCTGTTTATGTGCTAAGCGGTAAAATGACAATGGGATTCGGCGAAGCTATTTCTCAGCTTGGCGCGCAGGGGAAACTTAACTTTTTTGATTTCTCGTTTGACTTCACCAAACCCTATACTATATTAGCCAGTGTTATTGGCGGGGGATTCCTATCAATGGCTTCACATGGAACAGACCAGTTAATAGTACAAAGATTACTTACTACCGATTCACTCAAATCCTCACAAAAAGCGCTTATTACAAGCGGATTCATTGTGTTTCTTCAGTTTGCGCTTTTTCTGTTTATTGGTTCACTGCTTTTCATATTCTTCAATGGCGAGGTAATGAAATCAGATGAGGTATTCCCGAAATTCATAATTAACTATATGCCAAGCGGCATATCAGGGATAATTATTGCGGGACTGCTAGCGGCCGCGATGTCAACGCTTTCCGGTTCAATTTCCGCACTCTCATCAACACTGGTTGAAGATATTTATAAGCCGTATTTTGGCAAGGGTAAATCAGATGTTCAGCTACTCAAGGTTTCAAAAGTAATAGCGTTATTATGGTGTGCGGTGCTTGTTCTTTCTGCATTCTTATTTATGAATTCATCTCAGGCTGTGGTGGTATTGGGTCTATCTATTGCGTCGTTTACTTATGGCGGGCTGCTGGGTACATTCCTGCTTGGAGTGTTCTTCAAACGCATCAGCCAGGTACCGGCAATATTTGGTTTTTTATGCGGCATCACGGGAATGATATTCATAATCTACTTCACAAAAATCGCATGGACCTGGTATACACTGATAGGTGTAACCATTACTATAGTTATGGCAAATCTGCTAACGATATTTGTAAAACCAAAAGATACTGCTGAAGTTTAGTTATTGATCTGCAGAACCGGCAAGCATTTCTGCCGTTTTCTTCAGCAGCCAGTTCTTATGATTAACCATTTTTTGTGCCTCAAGTTTCACTTTTATCTTCCGGAGTGCACCTTCTTTTTCAGGAAAACTCTTTGCTTTTATAAGTCCGGTCAGGGCGTTTATGAAATGCAGGTTTACCTCTTTAAATATCGCTGAAAAATCCTCACGGCTTGTTATTATATGTCTGAAAGAATCCAGCACGTTAATGCATGAGTCATAATGCCCCTGCTCAAAATAAATGATAGCAATATGTGTTTTAACATCGGAAGCGTAGAAAGGATTTTCAAGATCGACACTGCTTAAAAATTTTAATGCGGAATCATAATCCTTTTTCACATATGCTATTATTCCCCTGGCGTGGTTGTAAATGCTTTCACGGGAATCTTTGTTTACCAGCCCGATATTATTTTCGATAAACTCTTCACTCCAGCTTATCTGGTTAAGCCTTACGGTAGTAAAAACAATATTCCTGAAAGTGAGCTGGCTTATTATACCGCCAGTTCTTAATGCAAGAGTGTTGTATTTTATTTTAAGTTTAACCACTTCAAATTCATTCCAAACCCCGCTTTCTATTCCGTCATTAACAAGCTGAATTGCTATATTGTGCAGCGAGTCCAGCAGCGACGCCAGTTCGTAAATGCTGAACTTGTGCGCGTTTTCAAGGATACTGTTCTTAAAATTATTGAAGTTTTCGGTATTACTTTCAAGCATTGCCGCCAGCCTGTAGTAATAAACGCCTATCATATCGCTGTACTGGTAATTGTTATCATTAAGATATTTAAGTATATGCCTGAAATCCAGTTTATCCAGCACTTCTCTAACCAGGTCCTTTTCATGTTTAATATTGAACGATGTCATATTTGCATTGAGATCAATTGCAATTCTGGTTAGCTCTGTAATGAAAAAATATATCAGGTAATCACCCGTTTTCATTACGTTATCTGCCGCATATTTTTGCCTGTCTCTTGAAAGCAGGAATTGTGTTTTTATAGTTTCAAGCTTATGAAGATGGAAGAATAAAGGATGTATCATGTGTGTTGTATCAAGCAGGTCCTTTTCGATTTTTTTCAGTTTGCTCCCGAAGATGTTATCAAGTCTTTTCGCGTTAAGCTCGCTTAGTATATCCAGTTCCTTATCGTTAATGTTCTTATTCCGGTATTTGTTTATCCCCAGAAACTCCAGCGTAAGCTGTAACAACTGTGATGACAGGTTCTTCATTATCTGTTCATTATAGGGTTTTCCGGGGAAGAGTTTGCTAAAAAGAACTTCCTTCTCAATTTTTCCCTGTTCAGGGTCAGGATACTGCTTCCTGATGAGACCGAACAACTTAGTAATATTGCTGTTCGTGTTAAAGTACGGCGAGTTTATAAAATCACCCAGTTCTTTAATTTCTGTTTGATCTAAGGAGCTGATCACCTGAATAGCTTTTGATGTGTGCATTGTTATTACTTTTATTTAGCAAAATAGCTTAAAATGTACTTTAAAACAACAAATTCTTTCTATTTAAACGAAAGCAGGATGTTACTTTCAGGTAATATTTTCAGACTGATGAACGTGTGTTACTTTTATGTGTCTAAAAATTGCAAATCAGCACTGCTTTCGCACAATTTATTGCATTTGTGTTGTTGAGCATTTGTTACTTATGCAGGGTGAATTCTTTGTTTGCCTTAGCTGTGGGGAATATCTTTGTATCACTATTAAAGTTCAGAGAGTATTTGCAATGAAAAGAAAAGACAACAATAAAAAAGTGACCAATGAAAACGTGAACTTCGGAAACCCGGAACTTGAACTGAAACTAATGGAGAATGAACTTTTCGGGTGGCTTATAAGCAGTGCATACCAGAGCTATAGCCTTGAGGGTATTCAGATTAAAAAAAGGAAAACTAAAAATAATAGATCTAAAAAAATTAATAACAAAAAATAAAAGGAGCCTAAAATGAAAATTTTAAAATTACTGATTCTGTTCATTGCAATTTGCACATCAGCTTACTCGCAATGGCAGCAGCAAAACACCCCCGATAATACAACGTGGTATTACGACCTGGAAGCTATCAGCCAGACGACTGTGTATTGTGCCGGAGGAAAAATGCTTAAGACTGTTAACGGCGGTACAACATGGAGTCCTTTGACAATTGCAGGTTATAACTCTACAGTATGGGGAATATCATTTTACAATTCTTCAACCGGCTGGGGCTGCGGGTTTACGGGTAAGATCTTTAAAACAACCAATGGCGGTACTGAATGGAGTACTTTGACAGTAGGCACTGAGTCATTCAGGGATATTTTGTTTGTAAACAGCACAACAGGTTTTGTATGCGGAGATATCGGAAGATTATATAAATCAACTAATGCAGGGGCCAACTGGACTGCTAAGAATCCGGGAACAACAATGATGTTAAGAACAATAACAAACTATAACACAGGTATGATCTGGATAGGCGGCGGATATGGATCCGAAGGTGTAATTGTTAAATCAACAAATACCGGGGATAGCTGGGAGACAATGCAGACATTTGAGAGGCCAATCGAAAAGATTCAGTTCATAGATGCATCAACAGGTTTTGCATCAAGTGATAGCAGGGTTTATAAATCAACAAACGGCGGAGCTAACTGGGTTGATATCAATCTTCCCACTTCGGGATATTTTCTTACATTCTATATGGCAAATGCCAATATAGGTTACGCATCTAACTGGGATAATACATACAAAACCCTTGATGGCGGCGCAACTTGGTTTGAACAGAATACAGTTCTTCCAAACACTTCAATGAATGATATTGAATTTGCACCGGGCAGCACTTCAATAGGCTGGATGTGCGGAACTGACGGAGCGATAGTTTATACAAATAATAGCGGCGGCGGAGCAATTGGTATCGAACCTATTTCAGGAAATGTACCCGAAAAATATTCACTCAGTCAGAATTATCCGAATCCATTCAATCCAACAACCAACATTAAACTGCAAATCGCCAAGGCAGGAAACGTAAAACTTACAGTTTTTGATGTAACAGGAAGTGAAGTAGCTTTGCTTGTTAACGAAAATCTGAGTGCTGGCGAATATAAAGTGGATTTCAACGCTGCAGGTTTAACAAGCGGTGTGTATTTCTATAGGCTTGAAACCGCGGGATTTACAGATGTTAAGAAAATGATACTTGTAAAATAACAAACAATAGTTATTAACTGAAAAAGAACAACAAATGAAAAGAAAATTATCAATAATAGCAGTTTTAATAATAATGATAACTTCGGGAGCGCTGGTTTTCCCGGGGATAACTGCTCCGGATGATGCGGTATCAAACAAAGCCGAATTGTATAATTTAACCAAGAGGGTTAAGGGAGTAGAAACATATAAGGATGAAATACAGTACTTCGCTGACTGGAATTATCCTTACGGGCAGAACATTCCGCCTGATGTATACAACAGAATGTGGAACGATGTTAAGAGCGTACCCAGTGAAAATGAAATTGATGCACCAATTGTTAATGATTGGCGTGTAAT